>JAYEJY010000275.1:0-9140 GCA_034660795.1 Promethearchaeati archaeon
TGGAGATTTATGATGCTTTTCCTGAGTCAATGGATTTGGTCTTAGGAGAAAATTATATTTTTACTCGAATCAATTCCGGCGCAGAAATTGAATATTCCTATATTTTACGTACACCTGTTAGGGGTTTATTTAAGATTGGCCCAACAAAAGTAATAATTCATGACCGATTAGGTTTTTATAATTATGAGGTTATTAAAGAGGATTTTTCTGAAATTTTAGTCTATCCCTCTCATGAAGATATTAAAAAATTAAAAACATTTGGAGCAAAGCGACAATTAGGTAAAATCTTTGGTTTACATAAAACAAAATTAAAAGGTACCGGGATGGAATTTTGGGGTATTCGTGATTATTATCCAGAAGATGCTTTCAAATATATTGATTGGAAAGCGTTTAGTCGAACACGGAAATTAAAAATCCGAGAATTTGAAACCGAAAAGAATGTTCGAATAATGGTGTTATTAGATACTTCAAGAAGTATGGATCAAGGTCTTATACGTAATACAAAGTTAGAATTTTCTATTAGAGCAACTGTCTTATTATCTCATATGGCTATTGAGCGGAAGGATTTCATAGGCCTAGCAACTTTTAGTAATGAATTACAAACCTATTTAAAAGCTGGACAAGGTTTAACCCATTTAAATAAAATATTAGAAAATTTGGCATATGTTACTCCTTCTGGTTCGGCGAATATCACAAATGCTGTTCAACAACTAATTTTGCGCTCTCAAAGTCGCGGTATTTTATTTTTAATTACCGATTTAGAAGGTCCACGTAAAGATATTTTTGATGGTGTCCGTAAAGCATCAGCATCAGGATTTCATGTTATCATTATATCTCCCTTTGGTCCTTTCTTTGAAGTACAAAATGCGTTATTAAGTCCTACAGAGAAAGCTCTTGGTGAGGCAATAGCTGAAGAATATTATGAAATCCGGCAACGTTTAAGCAAGGAATTACAACGGTATAATGCAGGTGTTATTTCCGTAGGACCAGATGATTTTTTGGTTTCGGTAATAAATGAATATATAGAAGCTAAAAGGAGTGGTATAGGTCTTGTCTAAGCAACAGCTTGTACTGGCTAAACAAAGAGCTAAAAAAATGCGCATTTTGTTAATCTTTACTAGGATTTTCAGTGCTATAATCTCTTTTAGTGCTTTTGGATTAGTAATTGCTTCAATTGATACATCAATTTGGAATTTCCAATCACTCTGGTTTGGCTTAAAATTTATAATTTTCTTATTTGAAATTTTATTTCTTATAGTAGGATATGGTATAGCTATTATATTTGGTTTTGGAGATAGTGGAGCGGTAGCAATTATGGTCTCAATCCATTCAGCAATCTTTGGTGGTAATGAAACCATATTAGGGATAACGGTTGAGGATCTCATCACAAATCCAACCCAAATCCCTACACAACAAAATTTGATAGATTCATTATACGCATTCGTAATTATGATTCTTATTTTTGTTAGTTTATTTGCAATTTTTGGGTTCTTACGAAAATGTAATCCTGGATTATCTGCTATTTCCTTTTTTGCATTAAATCTAGTTTTAGGTTTAGCCTCATTAAATAATAAACTGTTATTAGATTTAAATATTGGAACTGATAGCTATTTTGAAATTATTTTTTCTCAATTAGTAATAACTGCCTTTTTCCTCTATTTTTCCCTTGAGTTAAGTTTTCAAGCAAGTTATATTTATAGTGTATTAGCACCCAATGTAGATCGGCATCGTAGAATCTCAACTAATATACAACGATTAAAAGATTTCGAAATGCCACGAGGAACAGCTAAAAAAACAAACAATATATCCTCTCAAGTTTCAGGTAAGGATACCTCTACTTCTCGATTCTCTGTAACAATATCACTATCGAAAGTTAAAGGTTTTATTGGGAAAAAACTCTTTAGAATCTCACCTGAAGAAGATTGGGATAAAATGAATTTACGTTTACAAAACTATTATCAATTACTTGAAAAAGATAATCCTTTTTTGGCAGTTTCTCTCTCAGCATCAGCTTTTATGCCCTCTTTTATTCGTTTAGGATTAATAATAATTGTAGGGACATTAATCAGGATGGTCTTACTCCTTTCTCTCAGTTGGTTAGCTTTAAATCCGGTAGTTGTTTTATCGTTCCTGAATTTTCCGGAAACTGTAATCAGTAGTGTTGAAGCTGGTCAACCTGAGATGGTTATGTTCGTTCTAGCTCCGCTAGCAATACTTTTCTTTTTATTGGGTATCATAGTAAATTGGATACAAATTACGATAACGAAAAAATTACAAAAAGAGGGCGGAAAAAGAATTCATACTCTTTCTGAACAAGAAACAGAACAAGAAGAAAAAGAAGAAGCAGCCACCAACTCAGAATAAATCATTTTTACTGTAATTCTGTGATTTGCCCTATATAAAAAGTATATATAGCTTTTTTTTATAATTTTATGATAATTAATTATCTAAAATTCTTCAAGAGGGTTTATTATTGGCAAAAAAACAAGATTCAAAGGCAATTGGTATTGATTTAGGCACTAGTTTAACGAAATTAGTTGCTGATGCTGGCAAAAAACAAGTTCGCGTTCCAAGTTTGATAGGAGATCCTAATCCTGGCTGGAAGGGGCTTGGAACGGATAAATCATGGGTAAATAATTTAATGCTAACTACCGAATCGGGGAAAAAGTATTTTGTAGGAGAGCTCGCCATATTACAAAGTTAGATAAAACGACCGCTTGCAGAGAAAGGGAAAATGAAAAGCAAAAAAGATGCTATTATTGCAATTCAAGCAGCACTTTCAATTTTTATTGAAGAAAATTATGGTAATTTTGTTTTAGCAACAGGTGTACCTGTCGCTAGTTCACAAGAGGAAATGAGTGCACTAAGTTCGGGTTTGAAAGGAGTTATGAATATAAATGTCGCAAATGATGCTACAGGAGAAGAAAAACAATTCAAATTAAAAATAGAGAAATGTTTAGTAATGCCTGTTTGTTATGGTAGCTATTATGAAATCCTCAAAACAACAGGTGAACAACAAGCTGTTGATGCTGTTGTTGTTGATATCGGAGCTGGTGCAACAAATATGTTAACAGTCTATGAAGGTAGACTTATGCGAACAGCCGGTGGAAGTGTAAATGAATCTATAACTACTCTCGCTAGTAGGATGGCAGATAACTTAAATCAACAAACTGGTAAAATGATACGGCCTTTTGAGCTGATTGCTGCCATAGAAAAAGGTCGGGATAAAGTAATGGTTGCAGGTGAACAATACGACATATCTGAGACGGTAAAATACTATGTTCGGACGATTGCTGATATTATTGTAGATGAATTACGTACATTACTAAATACTTTACCACCCGATGCATGGATAGAAAAAGTTATCTTAACAGGTGGTGGAGCTGAAGTTTTTGGTGAGGAAATGAAGAGTCTCTTAACTGAAAATAACATTGTCAAAGTACCAGAAGAAGTCATAGTACCTCAAGATCCAGTTATGGCAAATGCACTTGGTTTTCAAAAAATTGCAGAAACACAGCTAAAATAAAAATTTAAGCGATAAGAACTTATTACTTATTTCCTATTTTTTCAGCTGCTAGAATTTTTGCTCGAGTTAACGGTAAGGGGAGTTTTCCTTTTGTTTCCTGTTTCATACAAAATTCTCGTACAATAAAAACAGCTGTTTTAAGATCTATCATATGTCCCACAGAAACAAAAATAGGGTTAGCTGGCTTCTCAATGGTCTGTAATGCAGCTCCTAATATTTCGGAATTTCCTGATGTAATTTTGCTATATCCCCCCAAAGCTAATGGTTCATTATAAGAACCAAACATCAGATTTTGTGTAATACCAATTGTTGGGTAATCAAGAATTATTCCTAATTCACTTGCCATCCCACAACCAGAGGGATGAAAAATACCATTACCGTTAACAATTATCACTTCGGGTGTATGAGATAATTTTTCAATACAATTCAATAATCCGTTTTTTTCTCGATGAAATAAAAAAGATGGTATGTAGGGTATTTCCGGTTTAAAAAAGGCCCATTTAGTCTCAATAATCTCAAAAGTATCAAAATCTACGACAACTCCAGCAGTACAAGCATAATTATCATTTTGAGAATACATTGTTTTTATACCAGTTACTTTATTTAAAAAACGGAGTTCTACTTTATTCTCTTTTATTATTTTTTTTGCTAATGATTTCTGTTTTTGACGAATTGTCTTCAACTCTTTAGAATATTCAGATGGAATAGGAAATTTCTCATTTAAAGTTGTCATAATTATCACAAGATATATTTTTTTATTATATTTCAATGATAATTTTTATCAGAGTTAATTAATGTAACAAGAAAAAACATTAATAATTTATTGATTTAATTAAAATCACTATTTAACACAATATAACCGTAAGCTTTTTGAATTGGAGACAATCCAAAAGACAATTAGCTTAAACCTCCGTTGTCGGGGTATCCAAGCTTGGTATGGAGCTGGATTGCTAATCCAGTGCGTGCGAACGCTCGCGGGTTCAAAGAGTACAAGTCTCGGCTTGTAATCGAATATATCCCGTCCCCGGCACCAAATAATTATTTTCTTTGAATCTATGCATCATTAATGGTTTTTGGAGTGATTTCCTCAAAAAATAAACTAGTTTTTCCTTTTCCTCTTAATAAAAAGAGATAAAATTTAAAAGATTTCCTTCTTTTCAAAATGTATGGACATGATAAAGGGATTTTTGCATAAAATACCTTCTCCTATTTGGGTTCTTTCAGATACTGACAAATTTCTTTATGTTAATGAATATTTTATTGATTTTTTTGGCAAATCCTTGGAAGAAATACAAAATAAAAGATTAGTTGATGTTTTCTCAAAAGATAATGCTGATACTATTAGAAGTTATAATGAAATCGTTCTTCAGAAAAAAGAAGGACTACAATTTAAAGATTGGTTTCTAGATGCAAATGATGAAAGAAGATTTTTAGCCATCTGTATAGCCCCCTTTTTTTCTAAAAAGAATGATTTATTAGAAATCATCTATTTTGCTCAAGACATTACAGACTGTAAATTTAATGATGAAGATCTAGGAGAAATTCAACAACATCTAAAAACGGCAATGAGAGAAGGTACTCTTGCATGGTGGGAAATGCATCTACCATCAGGACGTGTACTTTTTGGAAAAAATAAGATTGAGATGATAGGATATTCAATGGCTGATTTTAAAAATGCTCATTATAAAGATTTTACAGATCTTATTCATCCAGAAGATAAGGCACAAGCAATGAAAGCGATGAGGGAACATCTTAAAGGTAAAAAAGATCTATATGAAACAGATTATAGAATTAAGGCAAGAGACGGTTCTTGGATATGGTTTCATGATCGAGGAAAAATAACAAAAAGATCAAAAAATGGTAAACCTACTGTGGTAACAGGTTTGGTTATTGATATAACTGAACGAATTGAAATGGAAAAAAAATTACGAGAATCAGAAGCAAATTATCGTCATGCTTATCAACAAGCATCATTTTTCAAGGATCTAGTTGCTCATGATATAAACAATATGCTTCAAGGTATACTTATGTCTTTAAATTTATGTGGAAGACAAATCGAACAAGAAAAGAAATCTGATGAGCTATTATTGAAATATTTACAATCAATTGAGGAACAAGTTGAAAAAGGGACGAAATTAATTCAACGGCTCCAATTATTATCAAGTTATTCGGAGGGTAAGATAACCCTAAAAAAAGTGCATTTGAAGAAAGTACTTCAAGAAGCAATAAAAAGTATAAAATCTCAATTTCCTGAGAAGAATATGAAGATTGCTCTTCATGATTCTAATAACTATTATGTTTATGCTGGAGATTTATTATTTGATGCTTTTCAGAATATACTCCATAATGGCATAAAACATAATACTAATAAAAAAATAATTCTTGATATAAAAACTAAGATTTCTGAAAGAAATGGTGAAAAAATCGTTGAAATTCATTTTTCAGATAACGGAGTAGGAATACCGGATGATTTGAAATCAGAAGTCTTTACTAAATCCTTTAAATCAAATAAAAAAACTCAAGGGATGGGTTTGGGTTTGTCTTTGGTGAAACGGATTATTGAAACTTATAATGGGACTATTTCCATTAAAAACCGAATAGCAGATGATTATTCAAAAGGTAGTACCTTTATTATTACTCTGCCTATTTATGAAAAGAAAAAATAATGTGATAATTAAGGGAAAGTCAAATTATCAAACTTATCAAAAATCCTAAGTATTCTTTTTTTGAAGAAATTAATTAAGTATTTTGCCTTAAACTTATAATATTAATAATCTTTCATAAGATTTCTGATTAAGATAGATATCTAATGAACATACAGAGTGTTGTTTCCATTGAAATTAGAAAGCGTCGAAAACCTCTCTTTTACACCCAGAGATTATCAATTGAATGCTGCTGAAGATATCTTAAAGGCTTATTTTGACAACGATAAAAGATCTGTCATATTATTATTGCCAACTGGTATGGGTAAAACCAATGTAGCTATTATGGTTGTAGCAGAATTAATGAAAAAACAAAAAATCTCACCTGAAGGTAAAGTCTTATTTCTTTCTCCTGATAGAAAATTAAAACACCAATTACATGATGTTTGCAATGAAGATTTATCTCCTTTTGGTGGGTCTTTTCTTTTGCCGGAAGGTAAAAGTTTACCACCTTCAATAACCCAAAAACACTTTGCAATTTCTCGATTTATTTTTGCTACACCAGAATTAATGATAAATTCAATATATGCTCGAACCCCTTCAAAAAGAAGGGTCAATCCCAAGGATTTGGATAAAGTAGAATTTGTGGTCGTTGATGAGATTTTAGATATCACCGCTCAAACAGTTAAGGGGAGCGGTTATAGAATGGATAAACGATTTGCTCCAATTATAGATCGACTAAAAAGACAAAAAAATATAAAATTTCTAGGTTTAACAGCATCCATTTTACAAAAAGGCAAATTAAATTTTATTACCAAACAATTTGGTGGTGATGAGAAAGTTGGATTTGTTTATCCAGAAGGTGATGATTTTAAAGAACATGCACCTGCAATTAAACTCAAAAAATATTATGTTTTTGATGATATGCGAAAGGAAGTAGATCAATTATTAATAGGATTACGATCAAATACAGAACGTGTTTTAAAATCTGGTTATAAAAGAATTTCTGGAGGACAAAAACTTCCCTCTAATAGAATGCTTTTATTCGCAAACGAAGTTATGAAAAAATCTTATCAAGATACTGATTTCCAAAGTGGTACAGAAGCCTTCTTTAAGAATTTAATAATCAACGCTGGAGCCTATTTAGATTTGATTGTGGCAAGACAATTCTTATTTGAACATACTTTCCAAAAATTTGCGAATTTTGTATTGAATGTAAAAAATAGCCTTCTCAATAATTCTGACGAATGGAATCAAATTAAAACATTAATAGAATTACAAATTAAGGAAGGGAAAGATACAAAAGTATCACCAAAAGATTTGCGATTAATTCAAATTGTTAAAAAATTAGTACAAGAAGAAAATAATTCTGTTATTATTTTTCTACGATTTGTTGATATGACTAAACATCTCTCAAAACTTCTTGAAAGAGAAGGTATTCCTAATCTTTATGTTCATGGACGAATGAGTGGAACCAGTCAGAACATGCAAATTAAACGATTTAAAGAGGGTGACGTTAAGGTACTTTTTGCTAGTGAACGGTTAATAAGAAAAGGAACTGATTTACCTGAAGCTGATAGATGCATTCATTTTGGGACTACTTTGTCTGTAGAAGCTCGGGAACAAGCAATGGGACGTATTAGAAGCACACGTTCTAACTTAAAAGAAGATATAACTATCATCTATCATCAAACAGTTGAACAAGAAAAATTTGCAAAACTTGTTGAAAAATTTATGGAATCTGTTAATAGCTTGAAAACATCTGCTGGTTGGACAATTTATGATGATGGAACAGTGGATGAAAGTAAAGAGAAACAACCTGAATTTGTTGTAAATGGAGAAAAATAACTATCTTTTATTTTTAATAGCATTTATTATTCAAATTGAGCAATTACCGCAATAGTTGAAGGGCTAACATGTGCAGTAATCGCAGCTCGAGTTCGTAAGGTAAGTAATTCACTAGTTGGAAATTGCTCGTTAACAAGTTCAATAACGGTATCTCGTAAATCATAATTTGTTGCGTAAACTATTGCAATTTTTTTGGGTGATTTTTCTTGTTCTTCTTGTAATAAGGTTATAATTTTTTTTGCTCCTTCAATAACATTGCTAATTGCTTCTACTGGTTGAAGAGAACCATCTTCTGCAGCTTTAATTATTGCTTTTTTTCGGAGCAATTTTGCTATCATGTATTTTGTCCAGCTAATTCTTCCACCATAATAAAGATATTTCAAAGTAGGGACTAATAAATAAGACTTAATTTTAGAAACTGTTGAACGTAAGATATCAGCAATTTTTTTAGCTTCTTTCCCTTTTTTCTTGAGTGCTACAGCTTTCTCTACTAAGAATCCCTCGGCGTAAGATGCATTTTTAGAATCCACTAAATGAATAGTTATATTTGGATTAGTTTCAGATAGTTTCATCTTTGCTAAATTTGCACTATTCAGAGTTCCACTAAGCTGTGAACTAATAGTTATTACAATGATATCGGTAGCTCCTTCCTCAACTAGTTCCTTGTATGCTTCAAGAAAATCTGCAGGAGCAGGTTGAGCTGTCTTAGGAGAAAATTTCGGATCTTCAGAATAATATTGATAATGCCGATCAAAATCGTAATCTCTATTTTCATTGAATTTCTTATCGTAAAATCGAAGATTTAACGGAATTAATTTTATATTATTCTTGTCTGCATATTCCCAGCTTATATCTGACGATGTATCAGCCACAATTTTAATCAATTTTTTTCCTTCCTTTTTAATAAATCAGAGAAATAAAGACAAAAGGATTATAAAATATATCGATATATTAGCCATTTATTTATTTAATTTACTTCTCAAAATTCTTTATAATAATTTTTCTAAAATTAATATTTTTTATTTCAAGGTTTTTTATAAACTTGAAAAATTCTAATTTTAATTGTTAAAAATGTAATTAGAAAATTAGAATAGAGATTTTACTAATTTTAAAAAAACCTATTT
>JAYEJY010000276.1:0-9139 GCA_034660795.1 Promethearchaeati archaeon
TAGAGGATAAAATACAATGCTTTTTAAAAAGCCATTAATTATTACATCACAGAAATCAATTTGTAGTAAGAATATTTTTGATTATTTACGAGAAAACTACGGTTTTTCCGAGAAGATAGAAGAAACAGACAAGTGGGTTATCTTTAAAAATGACCATTGTAGATTAGCCTCTATTGAAGATGAATTAATTTACGCGGATTTTTGCCAAGAATTTGATAGCGATTTATTGATATTTGGTTCTCGACATGCAAGTGCTTCAAACAAACCAAGTCTATTGACACATGTAACTGGAAATTTTAGTGATGATATAAGCTATGGTGGAGAACCATATCAATTAGCGACTGTTTCGACGAGAGCAATAAAATTAGCTTATACTTCCCTAAAAGAACAACAAATTAAGAGAAAATTAACGAAATTTGATGTAAGTGTTGAGGCAACACACCATGGTCCAACAAATATATCCACACCTTTACTATTTATCGAAGTTGGAAGTACAGATATAGAATATAAGAATATGGAAGCAATTGCAGCAGTTTCTGAAACTATAATGAAAGTAGCCAATATAAAAGAATTGCAAGAAATAATTCCATGTATTTGTTTTGGTGGAGGGCATTATGCAACAAGATTTAATGAGATTATGGAGGATTCACCTGCAGCAATAGGACATATATTACCAAAATATCAAAGAGACAATCTGACAAAAAAAATTGTACAGCAGATGATTGAGAAAACTTTGGAAAAAGTCCAATGGGCAGTTATAGATCGGAATAGCTTAAATAAAAAATTAGTAAAAATCATCGAGGCTGGTTGCGAAACATATAATGTAGATGTCGTTAAGGCACGAGATATTAAATACCAAAAAATTGACTTTTAATTTCTATTTGAGTCTAATTTTTTGTGCATTTTCTGACACCGATTAATCCACGTAATTTGATATTCTTTATTCGAGATTATTCGGGACTCCAAATCAGCAATAGTATAAATACCTTTATTCTTACACCAAGAAACACAAATGCGGTATGCGTCCCAGTCCAATTCTTCAGGTTCCCATATAGCAGGTATTTTTTTGAAAGCATTTTGATAAAGAACTAATGCGCGGGTATGACCATCAACATAAATTATTTCGTTATCAAGACGTTTTAAGGGAATTGGGGAAATACTCTCAATGCCTTTATAGATGAATAACTCATTAATTGTTGTTAATTTATTTTTATTAATAAATAATTGACTTGGTTGTATGTTCGTTATAGGATATAAAAAATTATTAGTCAATTTCCTCAAATCCAGAAATTTAGTTATTAAGATTAAAGTAATCATCCAATGTCAAATTTTTTTTATTTTTCAGTTTCGTTGGAAGAGTATTTTTCTTTATTTTTTCTTTCGATGATAAAGTGTTTGCTTCATAGGTTGTTTTCAATGTTTGATATTTTGTTCTTGTATTTGTGAAATCTTTCAAGATTTTTGATTTGAGAGGTTCTGCTGGAATTCCGAATTCCTTAGAAATTGTTTTCGCGAATTTTTTATCATAGCCAAAAATAGTATAAACTTCTTTTGGGTTGACAGTATTAACATATTTTAGTAAATCTCTATAGTTTGCATGTGAGGACAACGGAAAAGCAGCATCATAATTCCGGAATTGAAATTTCGCGGCCATGCCTGTTGCAATAGCTTGCTTACAATTTCTATGCTCTTTCATAAAATAAGGGACTATTTTCTTTCCTCGAGACATAATAATTACTGCTTCCCCATCTTTTAGAATTTCTCTACCTTCAACTGATCTAGAGTCAATATAATCTAATGATATACCATTTTTCTGATATATGTCACAAATTGCAGTAATCTTTCCATGTGTGATAACACGTAAATTAGACATTGAATTGAAAATTTTCACTAATTCTTGTGCTGAACCTATCTGCCCTGCAAAGAAAACCGAATTCATTTTTTGTTTAGCCACAGAAGCAGCCCATTTCAATATATCCATGGAAATAACTTCGCGTTGAGGAAAGATTATATCTTTTGATCCAAAGGTTGCTTCAATTATTAAGATATCTGCTTGTGGAGTTTCTAATTTATTGGATATTGAGATTAACCCATCTCCTCCGATATCACTAGAAAAGAGGATTTTTTGACCATCATTATTTATAATCACTGAAGCTGAACCCAAAATATGACCTGAAGGAATTAAATTAAGAGAAATCTCAGTATCTTTTTGATGAAGGATTTTAGGTTGATGAAAAGGCATTTCTTGATATGTATCTTCTGTTATTGTTTTATTAAGAGTTGTAAAAAGCTCTATTGTTGGCTTTGTTGCGTAGGTTTTTGTATGGGAATTAAAAGCTGCATAATGATCAGAATGAGCGTGAGAAACAATCGTTTGCGCATTTGGTGGAATTGTGACTATTTTACTATCGATGACAACTAATTTATTTTCCGGTAAATGAATATGTAATCCTTTTTTATAATTAAATGGTAATATAATTACACCCACCTTTTTTGCATAGTTCACCAATATCTATTATCTATCAGATTTTGTAATTATTAAAATATTGTGAATAAAGAAAAGAAAAAGAGAAAAAAGATGGAAAATTACTCTTTCTCTATTAAAGTAATGCGAGCATCTACAACACTTGCACCTTTTTCCATGGCAAAAAGTGGGTTAATGTCCAATTCTTTAATTTCATCAATTTGGGTGACAAGTTGACTAACAGTATAAATAGTATTTTGTAACGATTCAATATCAGCTGGAGTTGTTCCTCTAGCGCCATATAGCAAATCTTTTGTTTTGATGTTATCTATCATCTCTCTTGCTTGATCTTTAGTTATTGGTGCAACTCTGAAAATTACATCTTTAAGAATTTCAACAAAAATACCACCTAAACCAAACATTATTACAGGACCAAAGGTTGGATCACGTATTACACCGACAATAACCTCAGTTGCGTTAGGCACCATTTTTGAAATAAAAATTCCACGAATATTAGCGTCGTCCTTATATGCTTTCGCGTTTTTCATAATCTCATCAAAAGCATCTTTTACTTCAGCCTTATTTTCAATACCGACAACAACACCACCAGCATCACTTTTGTGAATTATGTCTTCCGAAACGATTTTCATGACTATTGGATAACCTATTTCTTCAGCATATTTCACAGCTTCTTTCTGTGTTTTTGCTAAAGCAAAAGGCGGGACGTTTAATTTGCATAGCTTAAATATTTCTTTTGCCTCATGCTCAAGCATTTGAACACGGTTTTCAGAGCGAACCTTATCAATGATTTTTTGGATATCTTTTACTGGTAATTCTAGCGGTTTAATTTTACCAATACTTTTTTGATGTTTAACAAATCGTGACCAGCGGTACAATGCTCCTAATGATGAAATCGCATTTTCAGGTAAATCATATGCTGGAATATCATGTTCATTTAATTTATCAATCATCTCTTCTACTGCTTCTCCACCAATTCCTGAAAAAATGAATGGTTTGGTTTTCTGACTTTTATTTATTTCTTCAATAATATAGTCAGCTAATAAATCAGGATTAGTTGTGGCGGTTTGACAATAAAGTAAAACAATAGAATCGATTTCTTTTGATTTCAATGCAGTTTTTAATGCTAATTTGTAAGCCATTTCCCCGCCTTGCCCTGTTATATCAATAGGATTTCTGGTTGAACCAAAATCTGGCATTATTTCTGGTTTCATAAATAATTCATGTAGTTTTTCTTGATCATCATATAATTCGATGTCATAATCTTCGCAAGCATCTGTTGCTAAAACACCTACACCTCCACCATTAGTAATAATAACAGTTTTATCACCTTTAGGAGGAGGATTATTTGTGATACATCTTGCCCAGTCAAAGGCTTCAGCAGCATTTAAGGCTCGGAGAACACCATTCTGTTCAAATGCAGCCGAATAAATTTTATCAGAACCAGCTAAGCTACCTGTATGACTTGCAGCTGCTTGAGCACCACGTTGAGAACGTCCCGATTTCAAAGCGATAATTGGTTTTTTCATACCTACTTTCTTAAAAATTTTCATCGACTGACGTCCATCAACCAATCCTTCAATATACATCAAAATTGCTTTCGTATTAGGATCATCCTCAAGATAATTAGCTAAAAGCTCACTTTCACCAATTTGTGCTTTATTTCCAACACTAATAATCGATGAGAGACCAATCTTATTGGTAATAGTCCACCCCATAAGTGCAATTCCAAGAGCACCACTTTGAGTAATAAAAGCGATTTTTCCTGGTTTGACATTTGCTGGACCAAAAGAAGCATTGAGATTTGCTGGGGGATATACTATACCAAAAATATTTGGGCCAATAAAAGCCATATCATATTTTTTTGCTATCTCAACTAATTTTTCTTCAGCTTCAAAATCACCAACTTCTCCAAATCCACTGGTAATAATGGCAGCTGTTTTTACTCCTTTTTTACCACATTCCTCAAAAACTGAGGGAACATATTTAGCAGGAATAGCTATTATCGCAAAATCAACATCATCTGGAACATCACCAATTTTCTTGTAAACTTTTCTACCCAAAATTTCTGTTTCTTTGAAATTAATTGGGTATATTTCCCCTTCAAAACCGTATGAAATGATATTATCCATTACTTCATAACCGATTTTACCAGGTTTTGCTGAGGCTCCAATAACTGCTATACTTTTGGGTCTAAACATATATTTTAGACCTGGATATTTAGATATTTTTAACACCTCTTGCTTTCATTATGTTTTAATTCTTATCTAAATAATTATTTTTGAAACTATAATAACCAGCAAAAAACTAACCAATAAACAAGTATTATGTTTATCTTCTTTTTTTGCTAGTTCATTCAATTTTTCAGCTCATATTTGTATAAGCGGGAAACTCATACAAAACAATTTGACACAAAAAAGAAGAGAAAAATAAAGATTTGGGTAAAAACAAAATATTACTCTTTAAAAAGGTCGTCATGTTTACCTTCATCTATTTCTTTTTGAACCTCTCGTGGATGTTTACCATTACATGAAATCTTTGAACTCAGCATTGTTCCCAAAATTTCTTTACATAAAGCTTTGGTAGATGAAGCGAAACTTCCTTGTCGTTTAATCTCTGCAACGTTCAAAACTTTTTCAAGTGGAAGATCATCAACAAAAGGTTCTTCAGGTTCTTCTTCGGTTGAGCCATGACCACCTTTTTCTCGACCTAATTCTTTAAAGATTAGTCCACTAGTAGTGGGAATTCCAACATCTAATTCAAATGATTTGTCTGGTTTAATAATGATTGTAACAGGTACTTTCATACCATCAAATTTCTTTGTCTCTTTATTGATTTCTCCAATAACTTTACCAATATTAACACCGGTAGGACCTAAAGCTGGTCCAAGAGGAGGAGCAGGAGTTGCTTTTCCACCTTCAATAAGACATTTAATTTCTTGATTTGCCATTTCCTATACCTTCTTGTTTAGTTATTTAGACAATAGATTCTTCTAATCTGTTTATATCGACGCTCATTTTTATTTTAAGAAGTTTTGCCTTACTTTGTTTCATTTCTAATCTTAAAAAGGTCGTTTATTAAGATACTTGAAATAATAATGTTGTCAAATCTACTTTTTTCTTCATAATGTTCTATATAAAAAACTTTTTTTTCTATTTATTTCTACTATTGTTAATAAGGAAGTTTATTGATGATTTTAGACTGTATTGGGAAACGAAAACAAATCAAAATAACAATAATTTTTAGTCTTCTTATAATACCGCTACTTTTTGGCACTACTTTTAGTATTGCTAATAATAATGAACAAACTAAGATATTTTTTATACAGCACGTTCTTACTTCACAGAAAAACTCTAAGGAAACCCCTATTGGGAAAGAAGCCTATTATGCTAATAGTACTTATAAAACTCGATCACTTGTAAATTTCGAAGGTAAATTAGTTTCAAGTACTGGTTGGAATTCAACTGATAGCAATATTATTTATGATCCCCAATTGAACCGTTTGGCGATTACTTGGGTAGATAATTATAATCCGGGAGGAGTAAATGAAGAGAAAATAATTTATAGTGCTATTCGAAATGAAGAAAAAACTTGGTCAAACCAAAAGCAAATTACTTCCTTTAAAAAGGCACAAAAAGAAGGTTATTGGTCAGCATTTGATAATAACTCTCAATTACATACGCTTATCAGTGAATTTCAAATTTCCTATACTCAAATAGTTGATGTACCAATCTCTTCGGAATATGTGGTTCAACCTAATACAACCGTTACTATAACTTCCGGCAATTCCACATACCCAGTTGTTGTAGCTGATGAGGAGAACAATATTCATTTGGTCTGGCGTGATATCTATCAAAATCCCACTGGCGATATCTATTATACTCTTTATAATAAAACTGCCCAGGCATGGGAAACACCTATAACTAGAGTTACAACTAATGCCTCTCCTATTGAGGATGAACAACCTATCTTACTTATAGATAAGAATCAAACACTTCATTTGTTATGGGCAGATGATCGTGGAGGATCTCATGAACTCTATTATAGTTTTAAAGATAAAGGGAATAGTACATGGTCAGCAGAGGAACGTATTACAAATACACCCTATAATCCATCAAATACAAAAGCGACAATAAATCAAGAAACCAATAAAATAAACATCGTTTTTGAGGATCGAAGCCTCCCTAATAACCTCTATTATGCTTCTGGACCGGTTAAAGGAAATCTCTCATTATGGGAATCTCCTACTCTATTAACTACTCAGTTAGAAACAAGCGGAAGTTTTAGTTTAACAAGTGATCAAGCAGGATATACCTACCTTCTCACAGAAGAATTAGTTGAGAGTAAACCAGGTATTTATCTGTATTATCAACGTCTTGGTGAAGAATTTGCTGAAAATAAGAGAGTATTGAGTTCAGAAAATGAGAAAGCTAAAGACCCTTCAATCGTATCAGGTTCTAATGGAGTTTTTTATACGGTCTATAGTAAATTAATAGATACAACTCATTATGAAATTCAATTTAAAGCTAATCTCTTAGATTCAGATAATGATGGTCTTTCCGATTATAAAGAGATAATTGTATATGGGACGGAAGCAGATTCTATTGATACAGATGGTGATACATTAACTGATGGCGATGAAGTACTTGTTTTTGGAACTAATCCTTTATCAACTGATAGTGATGGAGATGAAATGCCAGATAACTTTGAAATAAATAATTCGCTTGATCCAAACAATTCAGCAGATGCAGTAAATGATAACGATAATGATGGCTTACAAAACTTAGATGAATACAATGAAGGAACAGATCCCAATATAGCTGACACTGATGGGGATGAGGTTAATGATGGAGAAGAAGTAAACATTTATGGTACTGATCCATTAGATATTGACACAGATGATGATGGATTAATTGATGGATATGAAGTACGATGGGGGTTAGACCCTCTCATTATTGATGATATTACTGCAGATCCAGATAATGATGGTTTAAGCACAGAATTAGAAATGACCTACTGGACAGATCCTACTAACCCAGATACCGACAATGACGGTTATACTGACGGTGAGGAAGTAGCAAATAATACGGATCCCTTAGATCCTGAGGATTACCCAGATTTAGAAGAACCTCGGGATTATTCTCGGTTAATAACAGCAATTATAATATCAGCATTAATGATTGTTATTGTTTTTGTTCTAACATTTTGGCTTGCACGGCAATTTCAACCTAAGAAATCTAAAGATCGTAAGGATTTAGAATTAGAAGAAAAAGAATTGTTTAGCACTTCAAAATCCAAAGGGGCAAAAATGACTTGGGAGCAAAAAGAAAGAACAAACATTGAGATGTCAGCAAAGAAACGATATGAACAACCAACCGCAACAAGTGTTTCAGAGATTTTAGAACGCAAAGAAGAAAAGGAATCAGCATTAGAAAAAAGATGGGCACCAGATAAAGAGCAAATTGAACAACCAACTGCAGAAGAATCTAAAAAACCGTTTCAATTACCTCGACGTCAAGAAGAAATGAGTAAAGAAGAAATAGAAAAGAAAAAAGGAGAATTAGCAAAAGAAGTAAGTGTTTTACAACAATACTTGAAGGAATTAAAGGAAATTAAGAAGAAAAAAATGGCTAAAGATGCTTTGGAAGAGGTTTCTCGGGAAGAATTAACTGAGTATGCAACTCGATCTCAAGCAATTAATAGTGAAATTAATCAGCATTGGAATAGTGTTATTCTTCCTTTGATTAAAGGTTTTGAAGATGCATTACAAGTAGAGGTTCTTAAAGCTGAAAAATTAATTGATGAATCAGAAGAACTTGCAAATGAAATTCTTGATATCTTAGTAAAAAAAGAATTAGAGTTTTCAGAGGATGAAGAAAAAAAACTGAGTATAAAGGAAAAAGCTCGAAGAGCAATTGAAAAAGCAAAAGAAAAAGATGAACAAGAGTTGAATGAAAACGAAGAGGAGAATTCTTCAACTGAATAGTTTATCCTTTATACTTTATTTTTTGTTTTTTTGCTAAGTCGATAACCGTTTGATAATCGTGTTTATGGTATAAAACAAGGATAATTTCTTGTAGATATTTATAGGGAAATTTTTGATATACTTCAAAGAAAATAGTAGCGAACTCTTTCATTGGAAATCCTGCAACACCCGTTCCCAAAGCCGGGAATGCAATTGACTCTAATTCTAATTTCTCTGCAATATTTAAGGAGTTCTTAATACTCTTATGTACACTTTCAGAGGTTATAAACCCATCACTTCTCATTGCGGCTGCATGAATAACATGTTCTGCATGTAATTTCCCTGCAGTAGTTGCTACTGCTTCTCCATGACCTATAGGACCTTTTTCGACAGCTTCTTGTTCAATAATAACACCGCCAACGCGTTTAAGTGCTCCAGCAACGCCAGATCCCATCCAGAGTTTATTATTAGCTGCATTAACCAAGGCATCTGCTTTTATGTGTGTAATATCTTCTTGAATAATCCTTAAGTTCAAATTTTCTTACACCTCATTAATTGAATTACTTAGAAATTAAAGCAGTGTGCCACCCTAAAAAGGTATATAAATCATTTTCAGTTTTAGCAAGTTTCTTGAGAGGTTTTCCAACACCATGACCAGCTTGTTGTTCCACCCATAAGAGAATAGGATTATT
>JAYEJY010000277.1:0-9121 GCA_034660795.1 Promethearchaeati archaeon
ACCCTTTGGGCATCTGGTGCTACATACAAAACACGTGGAACATATCCAGTGGGTATTGGTGTCCAGAACTGATCTATCGCCAAGTTGAATTTTATGCATAACTTGACTGGGAAGCAAATCCATCTTGTCAGATTCTGGGCAACCACCAGAACATTCACCACATTGATAACACTTACTAATTGGTTCCGCACTCAAAGTTTCTACTTTTTTGCGGAATGCAATCCTTTTATCATCTTTTTCTAATTTAACAACCGTCATTTATTATTCACTCAGTTTTTGATTTTTTCTTTATCCTCCTGGAGATGGGCGGGGGTCAATAATTCTTTTTTAATTTTATTCAAAACTTTAGGGATGGCTCGAGTTACTCTATCAGATAAGCCTTCACCAAAATACATTGAGGGCTCTATTTGAATACCAAAAATAATTACATCTTTTGGAAGTTTCTTAGAATCTAGTTCTGTTTTTAGTATATGATAAGCTGTTGCTAAGTTATAATCATGAGCACTGTATTGGTGAATCATATGTTTCATATCAGCCATTCCAAAACGGAATACCTCACCAACCTTAGCATTTTCTAATGCAACCGCATCGATAATGATTACTTTTTCATAACCAACAAATTTTTCAGCTAAAGATAAACCACCAGTAGAAAGTTCTAAGAATTCTGTGTGAGGTAAATTTGAATATTTCGATGAAAGTAAATTAACGATATGATTACCAATGCCATCATCCCTGAGAATAGGATTTCCAATACCTATCACTAATGTTTTCGGTAAAGAAGAAACGTCTGTTATAGAGCGGGGTTGAATGGTCATTTTCGTTTCACTACATCCATCCTTTTTTTATTTTTATCAAAAATTTCTACTTCCAGGGGCATTTGTCCTGGTAATGTATGTGTTGCACAAGCAAGACAAGGATCATAAGAACGAAATGCAACTTCTACTTGATTCAAAATGGCTTGGTCATCATAATTCCCTTTCTTAATGACCTTTTTAGCTGCTTCACGGACACTAATATTTATCGGAGCTATATTGTGAGTTGTAGCGACTATTAGATTCACTTTCTCAATAATGCCATCAGCGTTTGCAGTATAATCATGGATTAATGTTCCACGGGGAGCTTCTACGATACTAATTCCTCTTCCACCTATTTCTTCGGGTATAGTACGATATTCACCCTCAGTTATCGATGGATCCTTAGCGATATTCAGCACAATTTCGGAAGCATTTAACATCTCAACTATCCTTGCCCAATTCGCCACTAATTGGAAATGACAAGGTTTCGGAAATATTTCGAAAATTCTCTTTTGCGCTTTTCTTGCTAAAGGAGTGGAATATTCAGCAATATTTAATCGTGCTAAAGGACCGACACTGTAAATACCACTTTCCAGACCATCAACCAAACCTTTCCAGCCAAGACTTTTCAGATATGTTTGTTTAGCTGTACACCAAGGTTCTGTATGTTCAGAAATATGGTCATAATATTCTTCAGGTTTAAAGCGATCGATTTCTTTACCGTCAGGATTTATAACAACAACTTCGCCTCCATAATAATCAATTTGATTTTTCTCATTTACAGAGGCCATATAATTAAATTGATTATTGTAAACTTTACCAGTTACAAGCTTCTTCAAATCCTTGTTCTTTTCAAGAAGGTCATTGAACTTCTCAAGAGTATTTTGACAGAATTTGATTTTCTCTTTAGCTCCATGAATTATTTCTTGGCGTTCATCCTCTGTAAGACCTTTTGACATTCCTCCAGGAATCGCTGTTATTGGATGAATCGATTTACCACCTAGAATTTCTTGAATACGATGAGAATATTGTCTTTGTTTTAAGACTTCTACAACCATCTCTTTGTCAGCACGGAGAAGGCCTAAAAGATTTCTTTCTGCTGGATTAGCTCCTACACCTAATAAAAGATCGGGACCTGCAAGAGCAAAGAAATGAGCACTATGTGAATAGAAAACATGTTCTGTTATACCCATGCGCCTTAATTTTACCCCGTTTTTTGCAGGATTAACATGATAAATTTGATCTAAAACTTTACCACTAGCGATATGATGAGGCCAAGGACAAACACCACAAATGCGACTCACAATACGTGGCATTTCTTCAGCACTTCGACCTTCACAGAATTTTTCGAAGCCTCGAAGCTCTACCACTTGAAAGTAAGCATCTTCAGCGTTTCCCTTATCATCTAAGAAAATAGAAATTTTAGCTTCGCCTTCAAGACGTGTGACAGGATTAATCGAAATAGTTTTTTTAGTCATTTTTATTCCTCCAATTATTCTTTTCCTTTCTCACCCATATTCTGATTCTGCTTTTCAGCTTGCTTTTTTTGTAGTTCAAGTATTTTTGGAATAGCAAACCGATAGAATGTTCCAAAGGGGTCTGCAACTTGGCTCATTAGCTTCTTCAAGCCTTCTTCACCCAATGCACCTTCATCTTTAGCTCCGGCAATAGAAGCAATAGCAGAGAGCATTTTCAAGCCTAAATCGTCTACTTCGGGAGCTGGTCCAAAACAACCACGACAAGGAAGATTAGCATTGGGGCATAATGCGCCACACCCCGATCGTGTTGCAGGTCCCATACAAATAATCCCTTGAGACAATAAACATTTATCAGGGTCAGGATCAATTTCATGAGGTCGTACGAACTTATCAATAACAATTTCTTCTGGTCTCTCTCGTTCACATTCATCACAGAGAGCTTTATCACCTGCAATAACTGTACCCTTTAATGGTAAATTACCATTCTTCTGAAAATCAACTAAGATATCAATCAATTTTTCAAATTGAGAACGAACCGGAGGACAACCAGGAATATAAGCATCCACCTCAACTTCAGAAGATAAAGGTAGACAAGAATCTAAAAGCTTAGGAAGAGTCATTTTTCGTCCTTTCTTATATTCAGATTTGGGACGAGGATGATTGGGTCCTGATTCATCCATATTAAAACCGTGAGTATAGGTTTCATCAAGATAAGTCTCTGTATTAAAAGTATTAGCTAGTGCAGGAATACCACCAAAACAAGCACAAGAACCATATGCTATTAGAAATTTACTTTTCTTTCTAAACAAATGAGCTATATGGGCATGCTCAGAAGTTCTTATTGGACCATCATAAAGGCAAATATCTATTTCGTTATCTTTTAGCTTCTCTACATCTTTTTCTTTAAAATCAGCTGCAAATTGCCAATATTTTAAGTCAATCATCTCCTCAAGAGGTATTAACAAATCATTCAAAGCTACTATGGCCATATCACAACCGCCACAATAGGAACCAGCTGCAATTGCAAAAGTAATCTTTTGACTCATTTTAGTGTTTAACCTCCGGTATAAGACTCTCGGGTTGAAGTGAAAGAGGGGGGAGATGTTTTAATTGTTCGATAAATTCACTCATGACTTTAACGAACTTTTTCGCTTCTGAAGCGGAGATCCATTCCAAGCGTATACGTTCATCTTCAATGCCTAATTGGGCAGCTAACTCTTTAACCAAAGTCATTCGCTTCAGGGTTTTGTAATTACCAGTAACATAATGGCATTCACCAAGATGACAACCAGCAACGACAACACCATCTGCTCCATTAGCAAAGGCATCAAAAATATAACTCGGAGTAATGCGACCAGAACATGGAACTTCAATTGGGATAATATTTTCAGGATAGGTTAGCCTTGAAGTACCAGCAAGATTAGCAGCATTCC
The DNA here is from genome assembly GCA_034660795.1 of Promethearchaeati archaeon. GTDB lineage: Archaea > Asgardarchaeota > Heimdallarchaeia > JABLTI01 > JABLTI01 > JAYEJY01. The sequence goes on from JAYEJY010000277.1 coordinate 3,706, forward strand.
CACTACACCATTTGCAAAGAAAAGCGATAATTTTTGGTTCGGGATTTAATAAATCACTCATTTAATTCACAACCTATAAATTATTTTACCTCTGATTTCAACGCAACAGCAATCATATTATCCAATTGTTGATCTGTCAGATTCCTCAAAGACATTGCTTGACTTGGACAAGCACTAGCACACATACCACATCCTTGGCAAAGGATCTCTTCAACTACAGCAACATTGTTTTTTTCATCAAAACTAATCGCGCCATATGGGCAAAGGCTTTGACAAATCTTACAACCACTGCAGAGTTGATGGTTAACCTCAACAACCAGAGGTTCTTGGAATAACTGAGGTTTGGATAAGAGAGCTAAGACTTTTGATGCTGCAGCACTTCCTTGTGCTACTGATTCTGGAATATCTTTAGGTGATAAAGCAGTACCCGCAAGAAATAGTCCTGGTATCAAGCTTTCAACTGGTCGAAGCTTCATATGTGCTTCTTTGAAAAAGCCATATTGGTCAAGAGTTAATTTTGTAATCGATGAAAGTAATTTCGTATGAAGAGAGGGCACCATTGCTGGCGCAAATACTACAAGATCAGCTTCAACTTCTAAACGTTCACCTGATAAGGTATTCGCAGCCCATACAACAGTTTTATCGCCTTGTCTAACTATCTTAGAGGGTTTCCCTCGAATATAAATAACGCCACTTTCTTGAGCTCGTTCAATGAATTCCTCATAACCTCTTCCAGCTGCACGAATATCAATGTAAAAGACATAGACTTCTGTTTCAGGTGATCGTCTTTTTAGAAGCATTGCATGTTTTGCGGTATATGTACAACAAATTTTACTACAATAAGCCATATGATGTTCTGGATCCCGACTGCCTACGCATTGTACAAAAACAACAGTCTCTGGTTTTTTATGATCTGAAGGACGGAGTATTGCTCCACCTGTTGGACCAGAAACATGTAATAAACGCTCAAATTGAATGCCATTAATTACATCTACATCAGGACCAAACTCATATTCTGGGATATTATCAATATCATACAAGTCATAACCTGTTGCAAAAATAACTGCTCCTACATTAGTAGTAATAATTTCCGGGCCCATATCATAATCGATTGCTTCAACTTCACAAACATCACGACATTTTGAACAAACGAGAGGATGAATTCCTAGACAGTTGTCAACATCCAAAGTATAGACACTTGGAACTGCTTGTGAAAATGGCAAATATATAGCTTTTCTAGGGCCAAGTCCACCTTCAAATTCATTGGGGACAACAACGGGACAAACATCCTCACAGTCACCACAAAGATTACATTTATCTTCGTGAACATATCTCGGATGCTTAGTTATTTCCACATTAAAATTACCAACAAAACCAGAAATATCTGTTAATTCTGCATTTGTTATTAATTCAATATTAGGATGATGAGCAATAGCTGACATCTTTGGAGAGAGAATACATTGAGAGCAATCTAAAGTGGGGAATGTTAAAGCTAATTGGGCCATATGACCACCAATAGATGGGGCCTTATCGACCAAGATAACTTCATGACCAGCATCTGCAATATCCAATGCTGCTTGAATGCCAGTTATCCCAGCTCCAACTATAAGGCATTTTCTTTTTACCTCTACAGAAACAGGATCAAGGGCTTCATTGAGTAAAGCTTTCTCAACTTGTGTTTCAACAATCTTTATTGCTTTCTTAGTAGCTTTTTCACGGTTAGTGTGAACCCAACTACATCTTTCGCGAATATCTGCAATTTCTACATTATAACGATTAACACCTGCTTCTTCACCAACTTCTCTAAAGGTTTCTTGATGCATTGTCGGTGAACAACAAACACAGACAACAGAATTTAAACGGTTATCGCGAATGCCTTCTTTTAATTCTTTTTGACCTGGTTCAGAACATAAATAATGGGTATGAGTAGCATAGACAACGCCATCTAAATCTGAGGCCTTCTCTGCAACTTTTTCAACATCAACTGTTTCAGCTATATTGTTGCCACAATGGCAAACAAAAACACCAATTCGTTTTGTTTTACTCGGTTCTTTTTTAACTTTTTTAGACAATTTACTTTTTAGCCTCCAAGTGCTGTTTTTCTTCTTCCCCATATCGCATTCCAATTTTGAATGCTCTTTTGTTTAACTCTTGATATTTTTTAGGAACATAACGAAGTACGGATTTAAGAATTGAATCGGACGAAATTTGCTCATTAATTGCAGCGAAAAATCCTAACATAACAATATTAGCGACAATACGTTTTCCTAATTCCTGTTCAGCAATATTTGTTGCTGGTAATTTAAAGACATGTTTCGCTTTTTCAATGCGATCATCTACAGGAACTAAATCTTCTTCATAAAAAAGTATACCATTTTCTTTCAAGGAATCAATGTGTTTGAAATATGCTTCTTTGCTTAGACAAATGAAAATATCTGGGTCTGTAAGATAGGGAAAATCAATTTCCTTATCTGACATAACTACATTGCAAGAACTAGCACCACCACGAGATTCTGGGCCATAGGATTGGGTCGTCACAGAATTTTTCTCTTCATAAATCGAAACTGCAGCTCCGAGAATTTTCCCAGCTAATGCTACTCCTTGACCACCAAAACCACACAAACGAATTTCAAAACGGTCCATTAGTAATTTTTCACTCCTTCGCAAAAGTTCTTATCTCTTTAATGTGTTCACTCAAAGTTGCTTTTTCTGAGGTTTTATCAACAAATTTTCCAATGATAATCTCTTTTCCAAGTTTTATTTGTGACTTGTTTGGATCTTCACCATGTTTAATAATCGCATTTTCTTGGAAATATTCTAGCATTTTTAGGCCTTCTTCGAAAGTATTTTTCCGACCAAAAGTTGTTGGACATGGAGAGATTACCTCAATGAAAGAAAACCCTTTGTGATTCATTGCTTCTTCAATTGAATCTTGTAAACGTCTGACATTTAATGCTGTCCATCGAGCAACATAACTTGCACCTGCGGAAGCCACCAGATTGACTAAATTAAATGGAGGTTCAACATTACCATATGGAGAGGTTGTTGTCCATGCTTTATCAGGTGTGGTGGGCGCTAACTGCCCACCTGTCATGCCATAATTAAAATTATTAGAACAAATAACAGTTATATCGATATTTCTTCGTGCTGCATGAATAATATGATTACCACCTATTGCAAATAAATCGCCATCACCGGAAAAAACAATTACATTTAATTCAGGATTGCCCAATTTTAAGCCTATAGCAAAAGGTATTGCCCTGCCATGAGTTGTATGAAAAACATCGAGATTAAGATAACCAGAAGCACGACCTGCACAACCTATTCCAGAAACCACACTTATTTTTTGGGGATCTATACCAGAATGGGCTATTCCTTGCACTAAACAAGAGAGTATGCTGCCTAAACCACAACCACTACACCATACATGGGGTAAACGATCCCAACGTAAAAGTGAATCCATAGGATGTTCATTAGCTTCAATAATTGTATCTTTAACTTTTTTATCAGAAACAGTCATTATTTGATCTCCTCGATTTTTTCAAGAATTTCCTTGGGATGTAAAACTGTACCACCAAGTTTAGATGCAAGCTTAATTGGTATCTCTTTTCTACTCGCTTCACGGACTTCCTTAATTATTTGTCCATTATTGATTTCTGCTACAACAAATCCTTTTATTTTGTTTGAAAGTTCTTGAATTACAGGAACTGGAAAAGGCCAAATAGTGATAAGGCGTAATAAGCCTGCTTTAATTCCTTTTTCACGGGCTAGATTAACAGCTCCCTTTGCAGAACGCGATGTTATACCATAAGATACAACAATTATTTCAGCATCATCAATCTTGTATTCTTCTATACGCCGTATCTTTTCTTCGTTTAGTAGTATTTTGTCACATAAACGCTTGACTAGCGTTTGTTGAGTTTCAGCATCAATTTGGGGATAACCTTTTTCATCATGAGTTAAACCAGTGACAAATACTTTATATCCTTCACCAGCAACTGCCATGGGAGGAATCATATCTTTGTGGGGTTTATAACTCAAATAATTTTCAGGCTTACCCCGTGGTTTCTTTCGATCATTTAGCTTAATTTTTCTTTTCTTGGGAATAACCAATTTTTCACTCATGTGACAAATAGATTCATCTGTCAACATTATTACTGGGCAGCGATATTCTTCAGCCAGATTGAAGCATTCAATTGAAAGATCAAAAGCTTCTTGAATTGAATTTGGGGACAAAGCGATTACCTCGTAATCTCCATGTGAACCCCATCGTGCTTGCATAACATCTTGTTGACCAACAAGAGTTGGAAGCCCAGTCGACGGCCCGCCTCTTTGAACATTTATAATTACAAAAGGAGTTTCAGTCATAGCACCTAAACCAATATTTTCCATCATTAGTGAAATGCCTGGACCAGAAGTTGCAGTCATAGATTTTCTACCTGTCCATGAAGCACCTAAAACAGCTGCAATGGAAGCGAGTTCATCTTCCATTTGAATGAATGTACCATCAACTTGCGGGAGACGGTAAGACATTCGTTCTGCAATTTCACTTGAAGGAGTAATTGGATAACCACCAAAAAAGCGGCAGCCTCCAGCGATACAACCTTCAGCGATAGCTTCATTGCCAGTTATATAATGGTCCCCGGTTAAAACGTCCTTTTGTGATGTAGCTCTATCACCCATCCATTGTCGCCTTGTTTAATTTTTTAAATACTTGTATACACTAATGCCGTAACAATTTTTTTCCTTGGGGATATTATTCCTTAGTGTCAGATTCTTGCACCAAGAATATTGAGAATTCAGGGCATATTAATTCACAAAAGCCACATTTTGCACAATCATCCATTGTTTTTCCATCTTTAAGTTTCGGTGGATGATACCCTTTTGAATTGAATTCAGAAGAGAATTCTAGTATCTCATTTGGACAAAAAGTAATACAAAACTTACAGCCTTTGCAACGATCTTTAATAATCTTTAATTGCCAGCTTTCTTCTTTCTTATAATCATCAGGTATAAAGGAAATTGCTTGAGTTTTCATAACATTAGCTTCGCAAATGTTTTGTGATAGTTTTATAAATATTAACACTTTAAAAATAATTCGTATCCCATTGAAAATAAATTACAATAAAGAAGAAAGAAAATAAAATAATATAACAAAATCTAATATTAGAAACAAAATAATTATCAATTTCGCTTTTGAGATGTTTGTTAAAAATAAATTTTAGCTAGAAGGAATAACAAAAAGTTTTGATAATAAGATTTATCTTTTAAAATAACTAAATTTGATAACTTTTTGGCAAATAGAATAGTATTTAATAACCTCTCTTCTCGAAAAAGTAGCTATTTTTATGTAAAATATGTAATCAATGTAAAGTATGTAACTCATGTAAAGTATGTACTCTTTGTAAAGTATGTA
>JAYEJY010000278.1:0-9033 GCA_034660795.1 Promethearchaeati archaeon
TATTTCTGCCATCATGGAGATTCAATTGAATTCTGCCATTTTTGACGGTTGTTTTTTTTCTTATTTGACAAAGTTTGGTTAGTTCTTCAATTTTCTCAATCTCATTTGGCATCAAGATATGTAATTTATCCGGAACAATTCGATATGTTTTATTTATTTGAGCAATCTCAACAAGATCCATTAAGCCAACCGGGTAGCGATGATTGGTCACTATTTGGCCATCAATCTTGACATATTCTTTATTTAGAATAATCTTTAATTCACGTTTATTCTCAGCAAGCTTTAGAACATCTCGCAAGAGAATGCCTAATGGAATACAATATTCTTTTCCATGAGGACCAGGATCTGCTCGGATTGCAAATTTGTATTGTTTACGAGGAATTGGCCAATTTCTAGGTGACGCAACTCTTTTTTGATGTCTTGAACCGCCAGTTTTAGTCATAATATCACTTTCATTTATTTCTCATCTTCTTCTTCTTCTTCAGCGACAGCCGTTTTCTTTCTATCTAAGATGGCTTGTCGTTTTTTATCTTTCATATTCTTTAAATCAATAAGCTCACAATTACAAGCTCTTACAGGGAAGTTTTGAGCTGAACCATCAGTTTTCTCGAAAGTTATTCCTTCAACTGTAAGACGCATCTTTTTATAATCAACTTTAGAAACTTCGCCTTCAATCCCTTTGAAAGAACCTTTAGTAAGTCTTACACTATCGCCTTTACGTACCACAAGGCTTTTGACACCATACTTTTCTTGCAAAGCAGGTGCCAGTGGTGCTGTCATCATTTTTCTTCTTTGATGCAAAGGCGCTTGGTAAAGCCTTTTTCGTTGTTTGCTTGGTTTTTTCGTTTTTTTATAATTTTTCTTCATAATTATAATCTCCTCATTAGACTATCGTACTCGCTGCGTGAGCAACTCTTGGCCATCGTTCTGCTGCTTCTTTAGCTACTGGCCCACGAATTTCACTGCCACGAGGGGTTCCTTCCGGACTGGTGATAACAGCAGCGTTATCTTCAAACTGTACCCATAGTCCATTTGGACGCCGGTACATTTTTCTTTGGCGAATAACTATTGCTGGGAGTATTTGTCTTCTCATTTGGGGAGTGCCTTTCTTAACGGAAACAACAACCATATCCCCAACGGAAGCGTTTGGATATCGATTCAAACGTCCTTTGAACCCTTTCACAGCAATAATTTCTATTACTTTAGCACCGGTATTATCTGAACAAGTTAATTTTGTACCTACACTAACCCCTTTACTTAATCGAGGTTGTGAAATACTGGTTATTTTTTTTCTCGACATTTTCTTTATTCTCCAAGGGTTGGTTGTTATTCTTTGCTCTCATTTTCAGGGGATTCTTTTGCTACTACGACAAAAGAAACCGTTTTACTTAACGGGCGACATTCCATTATCTTTACATTGTCTCCCTCACGTGCATCAATACATGGAGAGCTATGTGCACTTATTTTTGAGTGGCGTCGTTCGTACCTTTTATATTTCTTAACATAAGACAAAAAGTCTCTTCGAACGACCACTGTTTTTTGCATTTTATGACTAATGACAGTTCCCTCTATGATCCTGCCTCTCACTCGTAAGGATCCATGGAAAGGACAGTTTTTATCATTACAGGTTTTTTCTGGTTCGGGAACATCAATTCCTATATATCGTGACATTATTTTTTTACCACCTTTTACGTATAATATTTTTTAATCTGTTTTCAGTTGTTTTTTGAAGTAATTTTCCATCCACAGACACTTTTTTTCCAGATGGAAGAGTAAAGCGAAAGACACAATCCTTTTTTAGGACAGTTTTCGTATCGCCTTTGGTTTTACCAGATGGTGGAGCTAAGATAAACGTATTTTTTGTTTCAGTAAGGATTATTCCCTCTGTTCCTACCAGAGTAGAATCCGAAGCTTTTATTATCTTAACTTTCAAACCGATCAACTCATGTCTGTGAATATTTGTAATCGTAATTGGATTCAAAGTTCACCCTTCTCTCTCATGACTGTTTTAATACGGGCGATGGTTCGTTTGGTTTCTTTTACTTGCGATGGTTTTTCTAGAGAACCACCTGTAGCAATTTCTGCCCGTAAGTGAGAGAGCTCTTTTTGTAGGCGTTTTAAATTAGATATTCTCTGACTTTTTGACATATATCGAATTTCACGCATTCTTAAAATCGCCATTTTATTCGCCTCAAATTTTTGTTTTCATTTAGATTTTATCCCAAGTTTTGAAGCCTCTGACTCTCGCTGCTTCTCGTTTAACTTCAACAGGGATACCTCGCTTGGATTTCAAGTCGCCATAAAGCACATCTTTCTCAAAAGTATACGTTCGTCCTTTATAGGTGACTTCAATCCCTTCGTCTGTGACTTCAGAAGTGACTTCAGGTTCTTTCTCTTTCTTTTTCTTGGGTTCTTCCTTCTTCTTAGGTTTCTTCTCGGGTTTCTTCTTCTTAGGTTTCTTCTCGGGTTTCTTCTCTTCTTTCTTCTCGGGTTTCTTCTCTTCCTTCTTCTTGGGTTTAGGTTCTTCTTTTTCTACTCCAGGAGTCTTTTCAATTAATTCTGAAAGTTCTTCAACTTCCTCGTCAAGATCTGTTTTCTTTTTCTCCACAGGAGGCTTCTTCTTAGGCTTTTCTTCTTCTTTTTCTTCTTTCTTGGGTTTTTCTTTCTTTTCAGGTTTCTTCTCTTCTTTCTTCTCAACTTTTTCTTCCGGTTTTTCTTCTTCTTCCATTTCAACATCTAAAATATCAATTTCATCCGGGAGAACAACATCACCATGCATAATTGAAACCGACACACCTATTGCACCAAGTTTCATAATTGCGGTAGCTTGAGCTTCATCTACTTGAGAATCACTTAATTCACCACTCTTCGCTACTAAACCCATTCGATAAGCTTCATGACGAGAACGTCGACTAGTTAATTTTCCGCTAATTATAATTTCGCACCCTTTCGCACCCGCATTAATTACTCTACGTAAAACGGAATACGCAGCGCGTCTCCTATGTACACCGCGTTCAATAGCTGAGACTAATGAATACGCCATAACTTGAGCATTTAATTCCGGATTTTTTACTTCTTTAACTTCTATTTGCGGGTTTTCAAAACCAAAGATCCGCGTTAGATCATCAGTTAATGCACGTACATTCCTACCACGTCGACCAATAACTATCCCTGGTCGAGCAGCATGAATAGTAAGACGTTCACCAAGAGGGGTCTTTGCTATAGATACCCCACCAAAGCCTGCGCGACTTAATTCTTTACCCAGGTATTCTTCAAGTTCAGCTTGGCGAACACCTTTCTTAATAAAATGTTTAATGGCTGACAAATTTAGACCTCTTCAATTGCTATTTCTACATGTGATAAATAATTATTCTTGGGTGATGACGAACCTTGGGCTCGTGTAAATTGACGTTTTATAATCATTCCTTTCTGGGAACAAGCATGAATGATTTTCATCCGTTCGGTGTCTAACCCCTTAAATTCTGCATTATTTTCAGCATTATGTAAAACATCTAAGATTGCTTCAGCAGCTTTCACAGGAAAGCGACCAGCAGGCCATTTAGATAAGCCTTTACGATGAGCAACATGTTTTTTATGTCTCTTGTAAGGGATAGGCTTTTCCTTAACAATCACTTCTTCAAGATAATCCATAGCCTCATCAAGAAACATGCCTTTAATAAAATTGCAAATTTCTCTTGCCGCTTTTGGACTAATATCTACTTCCCTTGCACTAGCGATTGCAGTACGGTCAGGATCAAGTCCGTATATTGAATATCCGTATTTTGGCATAGTTTTTTCCTCAATAATTTTTTATTATGAATTGCAATGATAGCACATCTATCTTTTTCAAGACACTTATACAAGGCAATTTAATTTAACAAACCATTAAAGGGTTAAACCTTGTAGTGAGGTGACTCCTAAGTTAAGCAACTATCAATGCGTGTTATGGAGCCCAATAGATGCTCACGCTTAGAGAAGTTCAGCGCAGCAGTATTTTGTAAGCAACCAAGTTCTCTTTAAAAACCTTACGTTATTTTTCAATCTTCTATGTTAAAAACTAAAAAGTCAATTAAAGAAATGTAGAAGAAAAACGTCTTTTTCCAAAAATTTTTATAATTTAAGAAAGTAAAAGAAAAGTGAGATTATCCTAAATCTTTAAAGGATAATATTAATATATTGTGAAAAGGATATTATATATACTTTATTTATATAAAGCAGCTCGAATCTTTTGCAAATAATATGCCGATTAGCTGTCATTAGAAATTTGCTAAAGGGGAAAAAATTATGTCAAAAACAATAGATGACCTTATCGTACACAGACAAGATGGACTTAAACTATGCAAAATCTGTCAAACAATAGTAGAAGACGAAGTCGAACATATGCGTTTACGACACCCCAAATATATTAAATACTTAGAGAATAAAGAACAGAAAAAAGACGATCTTTATATGTGCTGTTATTGCGGCCGATGGGTAAAAGACTGGAAAAAGCATGTTCGTGAAGAACATCCTGAGATAATTAAAGATGCCGCAAGACGAGCAAAACCTGAACCTGAGGAAGAGGAATTAGAATTCGACTTTTAACCTATTCATCTCATATTTACCATTCATTAACCATAAATCAATAAACAGTATAAATCTAGTCCATCATTTTTCTTTTTTTCTTTATTTTTTTCTTACAATAATGTCTACTTTTCTTAAAGTATAAAAAGAGAAAAGAAAAAAAGAACCAAAAAAGTTCTTTTTTTACGCGGGAGGGACTGGTTTCGAATATTTTCGAGCTAAAACCATTGCTTGGAATTGTCGACCGGTACCATGATAGCCCATTTTTCCAAAGAATTCCACCCATTGCAAACGCAAGGTTTGGATAAAGGAAAAGAGACCTTCAATAATGACAATTACTATAGAACCTATTAATGCTCCAATAATATTAACAACACCTATGCCTTCACCAGTGAAATCTTGTAAAAGAAATACTTGAGAAAGTGCGCCATGAACAGAATGCATAGCAAATATCCGGGCATAACTAACGGTATTAGAAAGTGTTGATAAAATCAACTCAATTAATTCTGCAATACCATCCCAACCCTCAGTAATAAGATAGCCACTCATTACTAATAGTGGAGCAACAAAACCAATAATTAAGAATAGTAAAGCATGATTAATAGTAAAGAATTGAATTGGTTCTCCTTTAAAAGAAAGAATTGCTAAATCAAACGTGTTACTATTATTCCATTGAAACCACTGCATGAAATCAACACCAAATGTAAAGACAAGTATGAATAATGACCAATGAAAAATAGTTAGCATAACAGGTACAAATATAGCTTCTTTGTAGTGTTTATGTTTAATGTTCGAAATGAACCGTAAAATATAGCCAATGGTCATATGTATCATGGCAACTAAAATAGATAATTCTAGCATTAGAATTACTACACTAGCTTGAGGATTGTAGGGGACAAAACCTTCATGTGATTCCGGATTAAACCAGATGGCTTTCGGAACCCACTGTACATCATGGGTATGATGTATACCAAAGTATGATCCAAATAAAGCGCCCCAAACAACAGAAACAATACCTGAAATAATAATAAGCATACTACCATTTTTCAAATAACTCTTTATCTCACCGCCAAAATCAGAAGTATCTAATTGCTTATTTCGTAAGGTCAGACCATATACCCCAGCTAAAGTAAACAATAAGCCATGACCTACATCCGCAAACATTATGCCAAAAATTATGGGATAAACAACAAAAATAATCATAGCAGGATTTAATTCATTATAACCAGGTGTTCCATAAGCATTAACTAATCCATCATAAACACGTGCTATTTTGGGAACCGTCGTTTTCGTTGGATATTCGCTTTCTTCAAAAACAGGTTCTGAAAATTCTACTGTTGCTTCTTGATTAGATAAATCATTTAAGATCCATTTTACTTTTTTCTGATCTTTCTTAGATACCCATCCCCATAAAGAGATTTTATTCTTAGAATACCTAAGTATATTTGCTATTTCAAGATATTTCTTTTCAATTTGTAATTGCTCACGATATGCAAGAATTTCTAACCCTTGATTTTTTATTATTTCTTCAGATTCATTTTGTAATTGCTTTATTCTATCTTTCAAGTTCTTAATTTTTTGTGTACTTTTTTCAACAACTTTTTCGGGAGAGCCAGTAAGACGTTCTGGAACAGAATAACGTTCAAAACCATAAGCCATTAACAGTTGATTAATTTCTTCTTGGAATTGTTCCAAATAACCCATAGCAATAAAAGAATAACCTTCATCTGCCGAAGATTCCTTTAAGATATAATTGCCATCAGTAATGGCATCTAAATTCCATTTAAAACGGGAAATTCGTTTGCTTTTAATCCGACCTACAACTATATTGAAATAGGTACTTTTATCATCTAAATCCTCAAACGTGAATCCAAAAGGTATTAAATTTTTAGCGATTTCTATCATTGACTTATTTTTCTTTATTTCTTGTTCCGCTAGATGTAATCTATCAATATTTTGTGATAAAGTTAGGATCTCGTTTTCTGCCAATTTTTTAGCATGACTTAGAACTTTTACAAAATCTGAATCATCAATCGTATATGCTTTACCTTTTCTTACCTTTTTATCAATATCATAATGGTCTATTACTTTTTCATATTTATTTAATAACTCCCTAATAGTTTCACCATGTTCATATGAAAAAAGGTCAAAAGGTTTTTTCTGTACGTCAATTAATTCGAGATCCTCAGTAGCAATTAGGTAACGTAAAACATTCCGCTCGAATTTTAATGGTACTGTGCATTTTACCATTTTCATTCTATCAGGTAAGAGACTCATTTCGTGTAACACCTAGGTCGAGTTCATTAGATTTGAAGAACAACTAGATAAAAACTTTTACCTTTACTTCTTATTATAAGTCCTTTGTTAATATTTTTACAGTTTCATAAGGGAAAAAGAAAGAATTGAATGAATTCAGTTTCAAACTGAATTCAAGCTAAATGAGTTATTATTTTCCCTTAGAGTTTTTCACTAAGAAGATTCCCAAGCTTTCTTATTCCAACAGAAATATCGGAAGCATTATTAAAGGAATACCCAAGTCGCATAGTATTTGTTTTAGCTTCTGAGGATTTTATTTTACCATTATCTGGATCTAATGCCCAACCCTTGATAGGATAAAACGCTGCACCTGGAACATAACCAATATCGTTTGGAATACTAACTTCTTTTAAGAATTTCTTTGAATCAAAATTTTTTTCAGATTCATACCAAATGAAAAAACCACCTTTGGGTTTTGTGTGAATTCCTGCAGGAAAAGTCTCCTCTAAACCTTCTAACATAGCATCTGCTCGTTTCTTATATGTCTTTAAGCAATCCGGTAAAACTTTGTCAATATATTTTGAATAATAAATTGCCATGATTTTTTGTAAGATAGTTGGCGAACAAAGATCTAGGTATCCTTTATCTTTCAGCACTTCTTCTTTCAATGGTTTTGGTAAAACAGTATAGCCCATTCGTAAAACAGCAGCTTCTTTGGAAGTAGTGCGTAAATAGGCAACATGTTGATTTTCTTTATCAAACATTTTTATTGGTTTAATAGGTTCGCCTTTGAATTGAATTTCCTTATAGGCTTGATCCTCCATAATGAGAATATTATGATTGACAGCAATATCAAAAAGTTCTTTTCGTCTCTTTAAGGGAATAGTAGTGCCTTTGGGATTGTCTGAGTCAGGAACAACATAGAGAATAGACGGTTTTTTACCAAATTTTTCTTCGGATTTCTTAATACCCATTTCAACATATTCTGGTATGATACCATCTAAATCAGTAGGGATTGTAACAATTTCTGAACCCATTTTATACGCGGGAGCTAAAAATCCAAGATATGCTGGACTGGGGGTTAATATAACATCACCGGGGTCAATCATACTATCAAGTATTGCATAAAGAGCTTGTTGTGATCCGGTTGTTAGAACAACATCCTTCCAGCCTTCTTCTTTATCTAGATTGATATTATCAACTCTGCGTAAGCGTTCTGCTAAAACACGCAAACAGAATTCTTTGCCACCTGTGGGACCATAATTCCATAATGAAATAGCATCGCGTATTCGCCCATTATTATACTCCTCTAGATTTTCCTCTGCGATTTCATGGAGAATATTTGCTAAAGTTTCTATTGGCAAAGCACCTGGTAATCCTCCGCCAAAATTATATGTGACATCATATTTTAATAATTCTCGAATTTCAGAGGGAGGAAGTATTTTTGTCCATGCTGCAAAGTCAAATACTTTTTTTTTGTTTGTCATTTTTTATCATCCATATACCATAATTTTAATTTAGAAACATCATTAACTCAAATATTTAATTTTGATAGTTAAATTGGGTTTCAAAGCACTATTAATCCTACACTTAAAAAAACTATTGGTAATTTAGCTATAGAATAGGAAAAATATAAATAAAAAGGAATTTGGGGGAAATTCTTGGTTTCAGTAGAAATACTTGTGAATTATGAAAGTATTATTGCATATTCTATGAGAAAAAATTAAGGGAAAAAATACCCCTATATTTTTCCTGAAAGTATAAATGCAATAACAAAACCATAAATTGCAATAGCTTCAATTAGAGCTAATAACACAAGTAATTTCCCAAACGATTCTGGTCTTTCAGTAATCGCAGCAGCAGAAGCTGAAGCAGCAGTACCTAAAGCGAGAGCTGAACCTACACCTGTTGCACTAATTGCTAAACCAGCAGCGAGAGCGATAATTCCTTGATTCAAATTAGTCTGGTTTTCAGCTTGTGGAACAAGTTGATTATCTTCGCCGGGATCATATTCTCCAGTAATAGTAACTGAAGGACCACTCAAAGCAACAGCTGTTTTAACTACAATCACTAAACCAAATATAAGGATCAAAATCTGAAATGTTATGAATATTTTTTTAGAGACAGATGGTCGAATAGGGCTAACCTCCTAGGGTAATAGTTTATACTTCAATAGGTCTTAGATATTTATCATTTATTTTTAACTATTACGAA
>JAYEJY010000279.1:0-9033 GCA_034660795.1 Promethearchaeati archaeon
ATTGGGATTTAAGTATTAATGTTACCAGAACCATTCTCTTAGAAAATTTTGGTACACTAATCTATAATGATACCTATATTATTATAAATAATGATGATGTTGATTTACCATTTTTCCGATTTGCTTTACCAAATCAACTAGCTGAGAAATCGCTTTCTATGAAAGCACGTTCGAATTGGGCTAATCGTAGTTTATCTTATAATACCACTGAAATCAGTTTGGAATACACAGATGATGATTATTCATATTATATAATGCCTCTTGCTCCGGCTATTACGAACAGTTCTAAGTATCTTATCAATGTGCAAATTAGTCTGTTTAATTCCTATACTGTCTCTAATTATGTTACAGATATAACCTTGCCATATCAAGGTGAAGAAATAACATTAGAAGATGCTTTACTTAATGGAATTAAATTTAATACTACTTTCATGCCTTTGCTTTCACAACCAATTCAACGATGTAATACTCGCTTTGAAGTTGTTGAAGATGGAGGCATCATTGAAGAACTAGTTCAACCTACTTCTGCTTCAAAATCAAATCTAGCAATTGATTATGGTACAAAGAAAAATATTCCAGCATACAACTTTTCAAAACCATATAATATAAATGACCCCGATAATCCTTATCGAATACGCATAGGAACATTTCTCAAAGTTAAAGGTCCTGCTCAAATTACGAGGTATCATAGAAAAATTACAGTTGAAAATTGGTATTGGGCCAAAATAGAAGAAACAATAACAATTAAACATTATGGAGTTTATCCTGACTATGAAACATGGGATCTTTATAATCCAACGGGCTTTAGTTGTGCTATAAATGATTTTTCATTAGAAATAAGAGACGCAACCAAAGTTGAAGTCTATGATCAAATTGGAAGTTTAGAAGCACCAAGAGGCAATGATGTCTATAATGAAGAAACGAAGAAGAAGGTAAATGTCTATTTACGTGTCCCAATTTTCGGTGGAGATGAAAGAACAATTCATATTGACTATCTTCTTAAGCTAGAAGACATTCTACAGTTTGAAAAATCTGAATTTATTCTCTCACTCAAGAGCAACCCCAAAACTGATCTTAGTATTCAAGAACTCCAGATGGAAGTTATTTTACCACAAGGCTCCTCTTTTCAATATGTTAATAAAAATGGTGGAGGTGTAGCCTATACTCAAGGGAAAACAGGTGTTTTCCTAAAAGTTGGTAGAAGAGATAAACTATCTATTAATATTAATAATATTGCCTCGAATGAGAACGCAGCAATGGTTTTTGGTTATTATATGAATGATCTTGCCTATTTCATTCAACCATTAGTTTTCTCAATAATAATTTTCATTGCTTGTTTACTCTATATTGGTGTCAGAACTTTACGAAAAGACGTTATTGAAAAAGTTGTTGTAAAACCAACAAAAGAGGAGATCCCCATAGAACTCATTCAATCATTTGTTGAACTCTATGAAGAAAAAACTGCATTACAGCTTAGAATTACTAAATTAGATAATGAACGTCGTCGGAAAAAAATCAAAGCAAAGGAATATGATAAGCAACGTAAAATCCTCGAAAGTAAGATGCGAAAAATCATCAGTGAATTGAATAAAACAAAACAAGCACTAAAGAGTAAAGGACGAAAATATTCACAAATTATTAATCGAATTGAAGTAAGTGAAGAGAAACGACTTATTATAGAACGAAATATACGTGATTTACGTATTCGTTATATACGTGAAAAAGCTCTCTCTAAAGATGCTTACTTAAAAATTCTCAGGGATTACAAGAATCAAATTGAGAAATTTGAGAGAAATATTGATAAAGAGATTATCAATCTCCGGTTATTAATTGAACATGAACAATAAATTTCTCTTTTTTTCTTTTTTTATTTAACCCATCCTTCCATAATTTTATCGCATTTGTCACATTTGAATTTAGCATAATCCTCTTCGTTATTTGGTTTCATGTCAACAGGGAATTTTTTTAAACCACATTTACAAACATATCCTTTAATTTTAGCTGGGTTACCAAAAACTAATGCATGTGGTGGAACATCTTTTGTTACGATACTACCTGAGCCAACCATACAAAATTTCCCTAAAGAAATGCCACAAAGAATAACTGCATTTGCGCCAATAGAAACACCATCTTCTATTTGCGTCTCAATAGTTTCCCAATTCTGATTAAAGGCTCGGGGATAAAGATCGTTTGTAAAAACCATGTGGGGCCCAAGGAAGACATTATTTCCAATAGTGACACCATGATAAACTGAGACTCTATTTTGTATTTTCACACCATTACCTATGGTTACATTTGCATCAACATACACACCTTTTCCTAAAATACATTTTTTTCCTAATTTACTGCCTTTTCTTACATGAGCATGATGCCAGATACTTGTACCCTCGCCAATCTCAACTTCATCTTCTACAATTGCTGTAGGATGTATTCTAACATTTTTATGTTCTACATTCATTTTTCAATCTTCTCAATTTTATTGTTGTTTTGCCCCCATTCTTTTTTGACTTCTTGAGTAGGTTCTTCTTCAATTTTTCCTTCTTGTTTGTTTTGCTCTTTTTGCCATTTCTTAACAAATAAATAAATCTCAAAAGCCATAAATCCAACTAATAAAATATCAATAATAATTAAAAAGTAAGTAATATTTGGGATATTTCTGGCAACTTTAACTTCGAGAATAATTAATGCTGGGAGAAGAGCAAAAAAAGCTATTATACTTGCAATATTGAAGATTTTCTCAATTTTCATGGGGAACTCACACCTAGAATAAAACCTATAGTATTTTAATACTTTTACGAGTTTTTAAACTTCTATTTTTAATCAATTTTTTACCATAAGAAATAGTTTAAAAAGTGATTTGAAAAGTCCCCTACGTGAGAGCTTTACTTTGCCGACATTTTTCCTAGAAACCTACGGTTGTACAGCTAATCATTCTGCGTCAGAGATAATGAGCTATTTATTACGTGAATGTGGATTTCAAAGAGTTCAAGAAATAAAAAAAGCAGCTATTGTTATCATTAACACCTGTATTGTTAAAGCTCCTACTGAAGATAAAATAAAGAATTTATTGAAAAAGCTTCATAAAAACCATTTATTAATTGTTGCTGGTTGTCTCCCTCAAGTAATGGATGAATGGTGTCAAGAATTTATTCCTAAGGCAAGCCTAATTGGCGTTGATCATTTTAAGGATATCTGTCAAGTAGCAAATGAGCACTTAAAAGGGAAGAAAGTAATATTATTATCTCGAAAACAATCTTTTCAAGAAATCATCCATAAAAGTAGACAAAATCCATTAACTGGTATTATTGAAATATCAAAGGGATGTACGGGAAATTGTGCTTATTGTATTGTGAAATTTGCTAAAGGACCACTCATTTCTAAACCACCGGAGATGATTATGAAAGAAACTCATCAAGCATTGGCTGATGGTTGTAAACAATTATGGTTAACAGCTCAAGACACTGCTTCCTATGGAAAGGATATAGGAACCAATCTACCAGAACTCCTCACTCAAATCATACAAATACCTCGAGATTTTATTATAAGAATTGGGATGATGACTGTTGACCATGCACTTACGATTGAGAAAGAATTAATCGAGATATTAGCTCATCCTAAAGTTTATGCTTTTGCTCATTTACCAGTACAATCTGCAAGCAATAGAATTCTCAAGAAAATGAATCGGCAATATTCCATTGAAGAGTTTCTACATTTAATCAGTACTTTAAGAGAAAGAATTCCTAACATAACATTATCAACTGATGTAATAGTGGGATTCCCAACTGAAACACAAAAAGATCATAATAAAACTATAACATTATTAACAGAAAAAAATTTTGATATTGTTAATATTTCAAAATACGGTGATCGCCCAGGTACTGAGGCAAGTTTTTCCAAACAAAAAATTCCATCACAAATCATCAAAAAGCGGTCAAAAGAAATTACAAAGGTTGTTCATAAAAAAACATTAGAAAGAAATCGTAATTGGATTGATTGGGAAGGAGCAGCACTTGCTTTAAAAGAAGATCCTTTTCAGGATGGTTATCTTTTAAGGAATCGTTTTTATAAAATTGTTGGAACTAAAAGCAGAAATATTAAGCTTGGTAATTGGTATTCTGTAAAAATAACTGGTGCAACTAAAACGCGATTACATGGACAAATACTTAATAAACTGAAATAAATACTGGCTGGTTCATATGGTTAGAATTGATTTACATGTACATACGAATTATTCTGATGGGACAGATTCGCCAGAAGAAATTATTCAGCAAGCAGAGAAAATTGGATTAGATGGCATTGCAATTACAGATCATGATACTTATCAGGGATTACATAAAGCACTAGAAATTGAAACAGATTTACTTATAGTTCCAGGTATAGAAATTTCAAGTACTGAAGGACATATCCTTGCCTATGGCTTAACAGATGCAGATATTGAAAAAGGCTTAACTCCGAAAGAAACCGTTGATAAGATACATAGATACGGTGGCATCGCTGTTCCAGCACATCCTTTTGATTTTATTCGATTAGGTATAAAGAAAGCTGTTTTTTCCATAGCTTCTGATGCAATAGAAGTAATAAATGGTTGTTGTACTCTACCTTATTGGAACAAAAAAGCCAGGAAAGTTGCGTTGGAACTAGATTTACCGATGATTGCTGGGAGTGATGGACATTCAATTCATGAAATTGGTGTTGCATGGACAGATTTTGTTTCTGAACCGCGGACTTGGCAAGAAGTAATTTCTGCAATTATGAAAAAAGAATGTATACCATTAGGTAAAACCCATCCGGTTATTCTCTCGAAGATCAGACGCTTTTGGCGAACTCTTAAGAAACGTAAAGAAAGACCAGTGCCATATGAATTTATTTGGAAACCAAAAGAACATGAGAAATAATGATTTAAAACTCTTTATTCGAAATATTTCTTGAGTTGAGGATCATTCTTTAATAGAGGGAGTAAAACATCACTTGGTTTTTGTATTTGTTGCAATTTTTTTGTAGTATCAATAGTATATCTTTCTGGATTTTGACAAATTTTCCAGACTAGTTTTTTAATGTCCGCTTTTTTTTGTACTGAAAAACTGGGAAATCCTTTCTCTTCAATAAACTTTTGTGGTTCTAAATGTCGCCAGAAATAGGTTATAGAAGGAATTCCTAAAAGTGCTGCTTCTCGTCCCATGGTGCCGCCACCTGTAATTACAACTTTTGCTTTTGATAATAAGTCAAGGTAATACATACCGTTTTTTGGAATCGTAATTTTATCTTTAAAATGCTTTAAAATGGTTTCTTTTTGCTTTGGGTAACGAGGAAAAACATATATCTCAGCATTGGTGCTGTCGATAATTTCCTGGAGAATATCAAGATAGAGTTTTCTTTCAGGATTTTTCATATAAGACGCAAAACTTTCCTCTGGACGAAATACAATTATTAACTCCTCTTTAGAAATACCTTTACGTAATTGTAGATATTTATCATAATTTTCTCCCGAGATATATTCTACTTCATCGACTCCCTCATAGGTATGAATAATATTAGGTTTAGCCCCATATTTTGTAAAGGTGTCCTTTTTGATACATGAGGGGGTAATTAAATATCTTGCCAGAGAAAAAGTTAATTTTGCTACTGGTACGGAATGAGCTGTATCATTCAATAAGATGAGTGGGATTCCTAAACCAAAGGCAACACGTGAAGCATCAGGTGATGAAAAGGAGATTGCTGCAATTGGTTTTGATTCTAGAGAGGTAATATGTTCTGTTAACTTAACGACTCTTTTAGCACTGGCAAGCAATTTCCCTTCCAGTGTTTTTCCACCAAAAGAGCCAAAGGAATGAAAAGGGATTTTATTATATCTGAAAATATCATGTACATAATCATGTTTGCGAGTTGTAAAATGGCATTCAAAACCATATTTTTGGATAATTTTTGCAAGAGCAATAAATAACATAGTTTGTTTTGGTGTTAAAGTATCAAACCATATTGTTTTTTTAGAAGCCATAACTTACTCCAACTTTGTATTGTTTTCTCTTGAGTATTGTAAATCATTATGAAATGATGATTTAATAATTATATTCCAGACAATTAACCAATACAGGAATAAAACTCCTGACACAGCAACAGAAACAATGCCAAAGACGACACCATCTTGTGAAAGAGGGTAAAGAAAACTTTGGGGGACAAAGAAGATAAAATAAATGAATGTAACAATAAGTATTAGAAAAACCCATATGATTGAAATCACTTTAATTGGACCAATGGACGCCTTCAGTATTTTTTTATAATTCAATGTGGACCTTCCTTGATTTTTATCAAAGTAAATTATATTTATTAAGTTTTGTAAGTTATCTTTGTTATTTTTTTATGCAGATTCTTTAAATAGATACTGCTAGAAATAAGTATTACCAACAAATGTTGGAGGTTAAATATAATGACTGAAGAAAATCATTCATCATTTCCCTTAATAGGGGATCCAGCGCCGAAATTTACTGCGAAAACTACTCATGGAACAGTTAATTTTCCAGATGACTACGAAGGAAAATGGGTTGTTTTATTCTCACACCCAGCTGATTTTACGCCAGTTTGTACAACTGAATTCCATGCATTTCAGACACGAAAGAAAGAATTTGATAAATTAAACACTGAATTAATAGGTTTAAGTATTGATCAAGTTTATAGTCACATCAAATGGGTTGAGTGGATCGAAGAAAATCTTGATATTAAAATCGAATTTCCAATAATAGCTGATCATGGTGATATTGGTAAAAAATATGGAATGATACATCCAAATAAATCTTCTAGCACAGTCCGAGCAGTCTTTGTCATTGATCCGAAAGGAATTATTCGAACAATAATTTATTACCCTCCTGAATTGGGTCGTAATATGGACGAATTTGTTAGGGTTGTCAAAGCATTCCAAATTGCAGATAAAAATAATGTTGCGATGCCAGCTAATTGGCCTGAGAATGAACTCATAAAAGATCGTGTGATTCTCCCACCAGCTAGTGATGTTAAAACTGCAGAAAAACGTCGTGATAAAAAAGATTGTTATGATTGGTGGCTCTGTCATAAGGAAGTGCCAAAATAATAACAAACTTTTTTTCTTTTTATCTTTTTTTATGTTTTTATAGCGAGATATAAATTATTATTTGACACTAAAGAAATAATTAA
The DNA here is from genome assembly GCA_034660795.1 of Promethearchaeati archaeon. Taxonomy (GTDB): domain Archaea; phylum Asgardarchaeota; class Heimdallarchaeia; order JABLTI01; family JABLTI01; genus JAYEJY01. Next base: position 7,165 of record JAYEJY010000279.1, read on the forward strand.
ATGAAATGAAAATATAATAAACTTATCCAAAATGTATATGAACAAAAAGTGATTGCTGACTATGGCGATTGTAGAATCAGGTCTAATAATAAATTGTGTCCCTCTTATTAGAAGTGAATATTACCATTCTGAAAATGATATAGACCCATTTATGAAAACTAATCTTTTTTCCGTTGTTCAAAGTTTTGCTTCTCAAGCATTTAAAGATGAAGTAAAAGAAATACAGTTAAAAAACCATCAAGTCTTAATTAAAGTATTAAGACCTTCAGATGTAGAACAATTGCTTTTTTATTTAATAGTTGAGAAAGGGACAGATATCCCAGAAGTTCAAACTAGAATAAGTAATATACTCAAAAAAATAAATTTTAATGAGATTATTTTCGACAGTCCAGTAATGACTGCTGAACTCAAACAAGTTAAAGAGATAATAGATGAGGAACTTGCGGATATGGTGAGAGGACCAGCTGAAAGAGCAAAAATAATCTTTGGATAATATTTTCATATAAAACTATCATAAAATTAAAGCATTTTTTCTTTTTATCATTCTGCAGAGAAAGGGAAATCTTTAAAATATTGAAAGAAAAACAAACAATACAACATGGAAAATTTCCGGCCCTAGCTCAGCGGCCAGAGCGTTCGGCTGTAGACTATTGTTCGCTCCAAGGATGTTAAGATGAATTGGAGTCAGCGAATGTTCAAATAGGCATAAACCGAAAAGTCCTGAGTTCAAATCTCAGGGGCCGGACCAATTTAATTATTTTTAAGTTTTTTTGGTGGATAGTATGCCTCGCTTTAATGGTATTAAATACCGTTCAATTTCATTATACAATGAAACGCTCAATTTTTCTATCGATTCATTTAGAGCTTGGTTTTGGTATTGGTTAAAATTGCGAGGTTTTTCTTTCCATGAAAAAAGTGTTTTTCATAAACTTAAAGAAGTTCTTTCTCAAGATAATATATTAGTTGATGTAGGCGCTCATTTTGGTTTATATTCTCTTTTTGCCTCTAAAAAACTATGCAATGGGAAAGTTTTTGCCTTAGAAATGAATAGGCGGAATTTTCAAACACTAGAAAAAAACATTATCATTAATGAATGTACAAATATTGAAGCTCATAATTTAGCAATTGCCAATTATTGTGGGAAAACAAATTATCAACCAGATTCTATTCTAACAACAGCTACAAGTCGTTTAAAGCTTATTGCTTTAAGAAAAAAGCATTCAAAATCAAATGTTTTATCGGTTACAACATTGGATGATTTTTTTCAAAAAAAAGATTGTTTCCCAACTATATACAAAATTGATTGTGAGGGAGCAGAATACAAAATACTTCAGGGTATGACCTATATTCTTGAGAGTATCCCAGATTTACAGCTCTTCCTTGAGTTACATCCGAAATATCTTAGGAAACATTACAATTCCTCATACACCGATGTTCTCACGTTGTTGCTTAGCCATGATTTAACGTGTTATAAGATCGAAGATTTCCGGAAAAACCAATCAGCTCCAATTCTAACTAAAATTGATGATAGTGCTACAATTCGCAAAAATTCCATGATTTATGTTACAAAATAGCTAGGGCCTTACATCAGAAAGTATAAGAATTAATATACAACTAAATTATTCATCAACTATCTTACTAAAAGAGGCTTTTTATTGCCAACAAAAAAAGAGATTTCGAAAAAAGCGTATACTATTCTTGGCAAAAAACTATATTTTACTCAGGATTGTTTGCGAACAAAATATTGGTGTTGGCAAAATTTGCGTGAACAATCCACTTACGAAGACAATGTTTTAAAATTAGTCTTACATGAATTATCTTCTAGTTCAATTTTTGTTGATATTGGTGCTCATTTTGGTTTTTATACGA
>JAYEJY010000280.1:0-8962 GCA_034660795.1 Promethearchaeati archaeon
TATAACACGGATTGACTGTTCTCATTTGTAATAAAATTACTCGTAGCAGTAACGTTATAGGCATTACTTGGATCAGCTATGCCAGTTGTATTAATTGGTGTAATTAATTGTTTATCACTTAAATAAACAGTATCAATAGTGCCACACGTGTCAATAATAGTGCCATTACTGTCTTGAAGTATTGTAAACACTGAACTCGTTCCAAAACCTTCAGTTAAATAACCAGTTTTAATTTCAGTATAATTCTCTCCTTCATTAACATGAGTCCAAATGATTGTGATTTTATAACCATAGGAAACCGTATCTAAAGATGGTGTTTCAGCAAAAGTAACCGTCACATTATCTGCTGAAAAGTCCAAAAAATAGAAATCAATCTCATCATGATAATCACCTTTATCGACAAAAACATCATCAACAAAACGGTTTACATCATTAGAATTATCAATTATTGGACTCGTTTCTGCTTTAATAAAAGAATTAATGCTGAGGAGATTTAGAATAATAAAGACTATAAGAATTTTTAATTTATTTATATTTTTCATGAAAACACCTTATTATTAAGCAAAAAAAACATTTCAATAAAAGTAATTTAATGTTATGTTTGTGATAAATTATTAAGATAATTACTATTTTAACATTAGTTTCTTGTCAGAAATACTTTTTAGCTATTAAAAAAAAATTGATTTATGAACAGTTCTAATACCTATAAAAATGATGTTTCAATAGTTATTTGCGGAGCAGCTGGTTTAGGAATTGAAACAATTGAACATTTACTTGCTCAAATAATCCAACAAAGCGGGTATCATATTTGTGCTACGAAGGAATATATGAGTCGAGTTCGTGGTGGTTTAAACTCAACAGAAATTAGGGTATCGTCAAATCGCGTGAGAGCATATATAGATCGAATTGATTTGTTTTTCCCTTTCTCAAAAGGAGCGATAGAAAGACAAGCTTATCGATTCACTAAAGATACAATTATTATTGGTGATACTGACATACTAAAAGAAGCAAATAAAGAAATTGAAGCTTCTTTTATAGATTTTTCATTGAAAAAAGCAGCTAAAAAAATAGGTGGTGAAGTATATACAAATACTATTGTAGCAACGGTTATAGGTGAATTATTGAAAATTGACACAAATCTAATTCGGAATTATATTAAAGAACGTTTTTCGAAAAAGGGTGAGGAAGTAATAGAAAAAAATCTTGAAGCAATAGAGAAAGGATGTGAATTTGCGAAAGAAATTATTGATAATTTTACTATAAAAATTAAAATTAAACCAGATTCTACTGTATCACAAGAAGTTCTCTATAATGGAACAGATATGGTAAGTATAGGAGCATTAGCTGGTGGTTGTAATTTCTTAGCAGCGTATCCTATGAGTCCGGCCACTGGGGTCCTAACTTTTCTTGCACAACAACAAAAAGAATTTGATGTAATCGTAGAACAAATTGAAGATGAAATCGCTGCAGTAAACTCAGTAATTGGTGCTTGGTATGTGGGCGGTCGTGGTTTACTTTCAACTTCAGGTGGTGGATTTTCCTTAATGACAGAAGGGATAAGTTTAGCAGGGGTTACAGAAACACCTTTAGTAATTCATTTAGCTCAACGCCCTGGTCCCGCAACTGGTCTTCCTACGAGAACTGCCCAAGAAGATTTATCTCTAGCACTCCATGCTGGGCATGGGGAATTCCCCCGGATAATTTTATCTCCAGGAAATTTAGAAGAAACATTTATTTTAACACAAAAAACCTTTAATTTAGCTGATAAATACCAAATACCCGTTTTTGTATTAACTGACCAATATTTAGTAAATTTATTCTATAATTTTGAAGCCCCTGATTTTTCAAAATTAAAGATTGATAAGCATATAATTGAAACAAAAGAGGATTACAAACGTTACGAAATTACAGATTCAGGTATCTCCCCTCGGGGAATACCTGGAGGAAAAGGGCTAGTTGGGGTGGATAGTCACGAACATGATGATGAAGGACATATAACTGAGGATTTACGAGATTGCAGAAAAGAAATGGTTGAAAAAAGATTTCGGAAAGAACAAGAAATTGAAAATGATATTATCCCAGCAAAACTAGAATTTGCTAAAAACTATGAAATATTAGTAATCAGTTGGGGATCGACATATGAAATCATTAAGGAAGCAATTTCACAAATTAGCAACAAAAAAATAGGTTTTCTACATTTCTCACAAATTTATCCTTTACCTAAAAAAACTAAAAAACTACTAAAAAAAGCCAAAGAACTAATAATATTCGAGACAAATTTCAGAAATCAGTTTGCAGAATTAATTAAAGCAAAAACAGGAATTGAAATACCTTACAAATTTTCAAAATATATTGGTCTATCTTTTTCTGTTGAGGAAATTAAACAATCTATAAAATCTATTCTAAAGGAGGTTCAGAAATGAATAATGGTCAATTTGATTTGGATGTTAAAAAGCATTGGTGTCCTGGCTGCGGGAATTTTATTATCCTCAAAACTTTGAAAAAAACATTAGAAAATTTAGACTTAACACCACAAGATTTAGTTATTGTTTCAGGCATTGGTCAAGCAGGAAAAACACCACATTTTATGCGAACAAATTATTTTAATGGTTTACACGGTCGCGCATTACCACTTGCAATGGCAGCGAAAGCATTAAATCCAAAAATGGTCGTTTTAGCAATAAGTGGAGACGGCTGTATGTACTCAGAAGGAGGTAATCATCTTATCCATGCTATTCGGAGAAATATTGATGTCACATGCATTGTCCATAACAATATGGTCTATGGTCTAACAAAAGGACAAGCATCTCCTACAAGTCAAGCCGGTTTTACTACAAAAGTTCAATTAAATGGAGTTACTTCTCAATCATTTAACCCAATTAGTTTTGCAGTTGGAATGAACGCTACTTTCGTTGCAAGAGCAAATGCTGCTGATAAAGAGGAAACACAAGAAATATTAACAAAAGCAATAAACCACAAAGGTTTTGCATTAGTTGACATTTTTCAACCCTGTGTAACTTTCAATAAAACTAATACTTACTCATGGTTTAAAGAAAATTCTTACTATCTAGAAGATGATTATGATTCTGAAGACAGAGAAACAGCTTTTAGTAAAGCCTGTGAAAAAACTCCCTATCCATTAGGTGTTATTTTTCAACAAGAAAATATGCCAACTTTTCATGAAAAAACTTTAGCATATTCTGATAAGAAAAAAACACCGCTTATAGATCGAGAAAGAAATCTAACAAAAATTGAAGAAAACTTTTTCACATAAATAAAAGATTATTAGAATAAAGGTCTTGAGATAAAAAATGAGCCCAACTAGGTTTTATGTTGAAAACAAACCCAAATACAAAATCTATCACGAATTAATGAGAAACCGTATCAAAGAAGTTTTACTGGTATCAAGTCGCTATGATAGTTTTGTTTTAGAAGAAGATGGGCGTCTTTCAGATCAAATTTATGAAGAATTCAAAAATTTGAATCTTCGAACCCTGCCACGAATTACTCGAGTGTCGACAACAAAAGAAGCAGTAGAGAAACTGCAAGAAGAGGAATTTGACCTAGTTATAACAATGCAAAGGCTAGGTGAAATGGATGTGTTCTCATTTGGGCAAAAAGTAAAGAATATAGAGCCGGATATGCCAACAGTACTTCTGCTAAGCAGTCTTGTTGAAATTAAATATTTACCAGACCGAGAAAAAAGAAAAGGTATTGATCGTATTTTTGTATGGAATGGCGACTCTAAAATTTTTGTAGCTATTATCAAACATTTTGAGGATGCGATGAATGTTAAACGAGATACAGCCAAAGCATTAGTTCGGGTTATTATTTATGTTGAGGATTCAATTCGTCACTATTCATTAATTCTGCCAGAATTATATTCCGAGATAATGAAACAAACTCATCGTTTAATTTCAGAAGGTTTGAACGATTTCCAAGATATGTTACAATTAAAGGCACGAACAAAAATTATTCTTGCTGAAACCTTTGATGAAGCTATGGAATATTATGAAGAATATAAAGATTTCATATTAGGGATAATAACTGATGTTAAAATTCCAAAAAACGGAGAAATGAATGAGACAGCAGGTTTTGATTTAGTAAAAGAAATAAAAGAAGAATTTCCAACAATGCCCATTAATATTCAATCTAGCACCTTAAAACATAAAAAAACTGCAAAAAAATTGGATTGTGTTTTTATTCATAAATCATCACATAAATTACTCGTTGAAATACGTGCATGGATGTTGAATCACTTGGGATTTGGTGATTTCGTTTTCAAATTGCCCAGTGGAAAAATTATTGATCGAGCCAGTGATGTCATTGAATTCTATGAAAAATTAAAAGATATTCCAATTGAATCATTGTATTATCATGGAAGTTTAGATCAATTTTCTCGATGGTTAATGGCTCGAGGTGAATTCGAAATTGCTGAGACTTTATACAACAGAAAAGCTTCAGAATTCGAGCATGAAGAATTACGGCATTACTTAATGGATATTATTAATAAAATATTCGTTAAAAAAACACGAGGAGAAATAAATGATTTTACAAGAAGCTCTTATCATCCCAAATCACTTTTTATACGATTACGGCCGGGTTCTTTAGGAGGAAAAGCCCGGGGATTAGCCTTCCTAATGACTCTATTAAATTATGATTTTCCTCACCAAAATTTCCCATCAGTGGTTGTAAGAATTCCAAAAACAATTGTTATTGGTACAAGCGAGTTTGAAAAATTTATGGAAAACCATGATTTATGGGATTTTGCAATACAAGAAGAGGATGATAGGAAAATACAAAGAAAATTTCTTGAAAAAAAACTATCGAGTACCTTGGTGAATGACTTAAAATTTCTTCTAAACGATTTGCATCGTCCTTTAGCAATACGATCATCAAGCCTTTTAGAAGATTCTGCTTATCATCCCTTTTCAGGTGTTTTTAAAACATACATGTTACCAAATAATCAAGAAGATATAACTGTTCGATTACAAGAGTTATGTAAAGCAATTAAGTTAGTTTTTGCTTCTCCGTTTTTACAAACAGCAAAAGTTTATGCTGAGACAATTGAACAATCAGTTGAAGCATCAAAAATGGCAGTTCTTATACAAGAAGTTGTTGGAAAACAGTACGACGATAAATTTTATCCAAATTTTTCAGGAACAGCATCATCATATAACTACTATCCCTTTGCAAGCAAAATGGAACCACAAGATAGAGTGTCAAATCTTGCATTAGGATTAGGAAGAATAATCGTGGAAGGGGGGTTAAATGTCCGATTTTGTCCTAAATATCCTGATTTAATTCGTGTAATGGATGGAAAGAAAACCATTTTTACAACTCAGAGAGAATTTTATGGAATTAACTTAGCATGTGATAAGGAAATCAATGAAAAATCAGAAGAACCGTATCTAAAAAAATATGATTTAGAAATAGCAGATATGGATGGAACACTCCAAAAAATTGCTGATCATTACGATTATCAAGATCAAATGTTGAAAACGGGTTATGAGGGGGAAGGAACACCGGTTATAACCTTTCATAAATTACTAAATAATACACACTTTAAATTACCAAAGTTACTCGAAACAATTATGGAATTAGGAGAAAAAGCAATGGGTTGTTCAGTTGAAATCGAGTATGCGGGGATTTTCTCTGATAATCCTGAAGAAAAACATGATTTCTTTCTATTACAAATAAGACCATTTATCGAACACATCGAATCTATCGAAGAAACAGAAATCACGTTAGATAAAGATAAAATGCTATTATACTCAACAAGTGTTTCTGGTAATATACTCTTAAAAGATATCAAAGATTTAGTTTATCTCAAGCCTGATGCTTTTAATAAAATGAAAACAATGGAAATGAAGAAAACAATTCGGAATTTAAATAAAAAATTGTTAAAAAAGAATGTTCCCTATATCCTCTTGGGTATAGGAAGATGGGGTTCAACAGACAAATATCTAGGGGTACCTGTTAAATGGCAAGATATTAACGGAGCAAAAGTAATTATTGAAGCTAATACTGAATCAATGACTGTTGATTTTTCACAAGGTAGTCATTTCTTCCAGAATATTGTGACTGCAAATATAGGTTATCTTTATGTTGAACATGAATCAGAGAATAATTATCTCGATTGGTCATGGTTGGAAAAGCAAAAAGTTATCGAAGAAACTGAATTTGTAAAACACATAAAAGTAGACAAACCATTTACTGTGAAGATAAATGCTCGGGAAAGAAAGGGAACAATAATAAAACCTGAAAAAGAAGAAAAAAAGGAAAAGTAAAAAATTAGTGACTCATACATATTCAATTGTACCGGGAGGTTTAGGGGTTATATCAAAATAGATATTTTTTGCATCAGGTATTTTAATGATATTTTCTGCAATTTCTTCTAATAACGTATAGGGTAAATCAGTGACAGATGCTGTACGAGCATCAATACTATTAACCGAACGTATGAGGACATCATAGAGGCCGGAAGTTCTGGTAATGAGGGGGAATAAAAGTCGAGAATAGTCTTTAAGCTTTGAAGCTTCTTTTTGTAATTTTTCGAAATTCCAGTTTCTAGAACTAATCTTCGGCTGGAGATACACTCGTTTTCCATCCATTAATCCTGTCACTTTTTGTTCAGAAATATTGATAGCAGTAGCAGCGAACGCTTGAAATGGTTCTTGTTGATTTTCATCATTAATAATCATTGATCGTCCATATTCATTTTCATAATAACTGTCAATTGCAGTTTCAACTATATCATGAACATTCTTTTCAAAAGCAAGATTTTCTTCAGTGATTTCGCCAACGATACGAGCTGCTAAAGCTGGTCCCGGAAATGCTTTCCGATAAACCAAATCATCTGACATCTCAAAATATTCCAAAATATCACGAACTTGATCTTTGGTTAAGCTAGCTACAGGTTGAATAGTGCCTTCAACATCATAGGTAATTTCGACATTATGTTGGCTCTTAACAAATCCTTTTTCTAGATTTTCCTCACGTAATTTTTGTTCCTCTTCAAAATTCATAACTTCTTTTAGTTTGTCTTTTTTAACACCAAAGCTCTCTTCTAAATCAGGTAGAATAGTACCATCTGCTAGTAAATCACAATTTTCTTCTTTGATTATTTTATTGAATGTCTCCGAATACAGTTTTTTGAACATTTTTCTTTTTTCTTCAGCATCAGAAACACCATAGATTTTTGGAAGAAACTTATCTTGTACATCAACAATTTTTATTTCCGGAAACCTTTTTTTAATGTGCTCTTTTTCTTCAACCCCTTCGATTTTTCGCATAAGCCCATGATCTATAAAAACGGGAAGAACATGTGCGTCTGATTCTTGCAACAGAAGGTAAGTAGTTGAACTATCAATGCCACCCGAAAGCGCACAAAAAACTTTCTTATTTTCAGTATATTTTCTAATAAATTCTATGGCTTTTGTAACATAATCAGCTGGTCCAGTATATTCTGTTAAAAGTCTGTAATTTTTCATATTTGCCTATAATAGAGAAGCATAATAAAAACTTAATGTATGAAAATTAATTATGTTTTTTTGTAAATGAATTTTGTTTTAGTCGTATAGAGAAAAAATTAACTAAGATAGAATTTTCCTTTGGCAGTAAGTTTTACTTTACCAGAAACATGAACTTGGGTTATCTTTTCATTTGAAATAATTGTTTTAGCAATTAATTTACTTGGTCGATTCATTTCATGTCCTTGTTCAATATATATATTCTCTCCAGACGTATGGTCCTCCAAATAATCTGTGTGTTCTAAATAAGCACAAAGTGGACCAGCAGCACTACCTGTTGCAGGATCTTCAAACACTCCAGAAAGGGGAGCAAACATACGAGCATGAACAGTGTTTTCCTTATGAATAGTTTCAGTTGTAAAAGTAACGATTTCTTGACTATTATATTCTTTTAATGTTTTTTCAAGTTGTCTGGGGTCCAAAGAAATTTGTTCAATCGCTTCTAATGAGACAATAGGAACAATCAAGAAGGGAAAGCCGGTTGTAACAATTTGTATGGATGCTTTTTTATCAATATGTTCAGCTTCTAAGCCCAGAATTTTTTGCATATTTTCATAATCTGTATATTTTTCTAAGAATTGAGGTTTTTGTTGATACATACCAACGGTTCCATCTTCTAAGAAATCAACAGAAATACACCCAATACCTAATTCAAGATTAGTTTTTGTCATTTCTTGTTTAATAATATCTAGTTCTTTCATGACAAAGGCAGTACCTAATGTAGGATGTCCTGCAAAATTAATTTCTTGTGCTGGGGTAAATATTCTAACCTTGACAATACACTCATCAATAGTAGGCGGAAAAAGAAAGGTTGATTCTGAGAAATTCATTTCTCTAGTAATTCCTAGCATTTCTTTAGAAGTAAGTTTATCAATCGTACTGTAAGCATAAAAAGTCGCTAATTGATTACCTGAAAAATCATAATTATCATCTGTGAAAACAGATGTTTGGAGAAATGGAATTTTTCGCATTTAAAACCCTCACTTTAACTATTGTTTTTTGATTTTTTAATGTACTTATTCAATAGGCTTTATAAATAAATTATTTCCAAGATACGGTTTTTTTATTTTAAATCAACCTTAATCCAAATTTGGATTAGGTTCTTTTATTTCCTTGTCTTTGGTTTTATAGAAGGTTTCGTCAGCTAAATCAAGTTCCTTCATTTGGTTTTCCCGAGTTAAAGCTGCTACTTTTTGATCGTTTTCCATATCTAATGCTTCTCGTTCTTTGCCAACAATGGGCATCAAAATAATGATTGGAACCATACCTAAAATATAGATAAATGTTGTAATAATAAAACATAAATTAAAATTATTATTATCACCAACAATGAATCCACCAATCACAGCTGAGATGTTCCAAAAAAGACCCCATGCAATAGCTTGTAAAGAATTCCATTTACCACGATTATGTTTAGGGATTATATCCAT
>JAYEJY010000281.1:0-8918 GCA_034660795.1 Promethearchaeati archaeon
TGATAATCTTGAGTACCCTTAGCAAGTTGATAACATTTTTCAAAAGCTTCTATGCATTTGTCTTTATCAATAAGATTCAACATATAAGCATAGCTGTGATAAACAGTTGCTTTCCATTCTTTTCTTCCATGAACTTTTTCAATAATATTTATAGCTTCTTCCATTTGTTTTATTGCTTTATGTGGTTGTCCAACATTAAAGTATAGCGTTGCACCAACATGTAATATATTAGCTTTTGTTATGTTACTCTCAACTAAATTAAGAATCTCTTGAATTTCCGGATCCTCAAAATAGTTTAATGCAGTATCTAGATTCTTAGCAGACAATAAATATTGAGTATACTGGGTTATTAACCGAACAATAATTTCTTGTAGAAAAAGAATTGGTTTATCTTTAGTCCATTTTAAGGTTTCTTTCCATATTTGCTCAGTTTTTTCATATAATTTTTCAATCTCAGAATAATCCTCTTTAGCATTATAATAGGTCATTTCTAAAGAGAAACTTTGTAAATCTAAAATAATTGCAGCTAATCTATTTGCAGATACTAAACGAGTAAAAATCCTGTTTCGTTCTTCATCAGCTAATCGGATTTTCTCGATTAATTCATCGATATTTTCGAATTGACCTTTATCTACTTGTTGTAATGTCTTAAAGTATTGTAATTCAGGTGATTTAGGATAAATATCTAGCATTCTATCAATAAATTCTTTTTTCTGTAAATCATGGGCTATTTGACCACTCATTATAAACGTCAGTTCCGAAATATCTTCATCTTTATATCTGGTAAGATATTCTTCAAGACTTTTGAACAAACGTATATACTTATCTTCTATTTCTTCAAATTCCTTTTTTACAATCTTTAAAATACCCATTTTTTCTATTGGTGATAAAACAGTAAAAATAGATTGATATTCAACGGGTACAATATCTTTGGCTTCAAAACTCACGTGATCACCCACTTATTAGAAAATTACATATAGATATACATAAATAACTCTTATTCTAGTCATGCTATTTAGTTTTTTATGTATAGACATAATATTAATTTATTCTCCAGATAGTTAATAGATTTTATTAGAGAAATCATTTTCAATTATTCTGTCGGTAGTTTTAATTGCTAATTACTTTAAATAAATAATTATCTATTTATTTAGTAAGTTATAAATACATTTTTAATTAATGTCGAATAATCGACGAAGAATATAGGTCTTAAAAAAATAAGACAAGTCTAACATCTAAAAAAAGGTTAGGATTTTTTATCAAGATTACTTGTTTTAACGGCTTCAGCTAGGGATTTCTTATCAGAATCTTTTTGTGTTTTTGGTATAGTATAATCGTACCAATTCATCTTATTCATTAATAGATCGACATCTAACCGGTTAGATATTTTATTACTGCTTAAACTTGCTAATCGAATAATAAACCATTCAAAACTGAATTTAAAGTCGGATTGTGACCAGAGATAAACAATAAATTCGAAAAAGCATATTATATATATGGAGACTAAGACAGCTAGATATTCCTGACCAAAACCAAAAACTGATGACTCTAAGAGATTAATTGGTGTTGAAAAAAGTCCAAGAAAAATAGTTAATAACCATCTGGGAAAAATTTCAATGATTTGTAAACAATAAATTGATAAGGAAACCATTCCCCACAATCGGAAATGTTTTACTATAGGTCTTTGAGCAAATACATTACTTTTACCTCTGAACTCAACTAACCATAATAATAACATTACAATACCTATTTGAGCGCCTAATAATAACAGGTAATTTCCTAATCTTGATCGATGATTGCTAAGATTGTACATATTTAAACCAATAAATAAGCCACCAAATCCCATACAGCCTCCAGCGCCAATAGCTCCATATAAAGATAATTTTTTAGGGGGGTTATCTTGGGCAAGACTTAATCCAATAATAGAACCTGCAAATGAGGTAGCTAAATAAGGGAAGAAGGGTTCCATATCACCAGCAAGAATTTTACAAAGCCAAGCCTTAAATGATGCATTATAATATTGGAAATACGGGGAAGGCCAAGAATATGGATCAGCTAATTCTTCCGGTGGATTAGTTGGTACCGACCATGCTAGATTGTCTATCCAAGTATGAATAAAAGGAGTAGCAATTACTATGCCAAGGAATAAACCAGCATAAATGAGTAAATTTCTTTTTAGTTTCTTAACCCCTTCATTTTGAAATAATAGGCCAAGAATTATGGCATTTATTACAATACTCCACCCAATAATCTCTAGGGTATGAATGGTGAATATATCCTTCCACATAGGAGTAATATTACCCCAATTACCCGTTCGTAGAGATGTTCCAATATAACCTCTATAACCAAAAGCACTATTAAGAATACTAATTACCACTAGAGCTATGCCTGTTAAAATTTGTTTAGTAATAACCTGATTAAGAGTCATTTTTTTACCGGCGACTTTTCGGCTAACAGAAAGAGCATTTACTGTGGAAGAAATAAGTAAGAAATAGGAATTAAAACTTGCAAAAAAACCAATAAATAATCCAACAATTAAGACTATTTTTGGGAGATCAAAGATACTTTCAGGATTTTTTTTAACCCATCCATAATCATATAGGTGTTCAAAAGAATGTAAAAGGGTCATTATCCATATAGCTAATCCTCTCTGAAAATCTAATGAAGCTAATCGCTTTCCTTGTTGTTGAGATGGTGCTATATTACTATTTTCAACACTATTAACCATCTTTTTCACACCTAAAAGATATTTGACTATCTCTTTATCTAAAAAAACATATTTCAAAACCTAATAAATACCTTTTGTTTAATAAAAAAAAAGTACTTTTTATTGAAAAATCTTTAAAAAGAAAGATAGCGGTCTCAAAATTATAAGACCTCTATTTTTTTCACTAAAATATGAAGAAAATAGACTCAAAAATAACAAGAACCATAAAAAAAGAGAGTTATCCTTTATATATGAAATATATGATAATACCCATTATCATATAATTCCAAATAAATTATTATAATAATTTTATTAATTTTATTTCTTTAAATTTTAAAAGATTATTAGTAAGATATTCTTAAAAGAAATTTCCTATCTTTAAATAATATATTTTTGTTACAATTTTTGAACTATAGATATCGTTATTTTCTAAATGCAGGGTAAAATTATTGATCATTTTACAGTTTTTTTGGTTGACTAAAATAATGTTTGAATTTATTGTAGTTAAAAACCTGCATTTTAAGAGCTAATGATTAATGTAATTCCTTTTGGTATATTTTCAAACTAAAATTTCTCAAAAAATTTTATTGAATGCTTTTTAAAAATCTTCGAAAAAATATTAAAAATTTTGATTTCTTTAAAAAAAATTTAGTTTTATATTTTTGCTAAAAGTTTAAATTATTTTTATATTTAAAATAATTAAAAAGAATATATTTATAATTCAGAATTTTTCATTAAAAATTGACAGTAAAAGGTTCTGTTTAGGTAAAAAATACTTAAAGAATATCCATTAATGATTCAGGATAATTTGTTTTTACAATTTATTTGAACCTTTTATACTTATAGAAATATCAAAAGAGGAATATAAATGAATATATTCCTTAAAAAAACTAGAATAAAACTTGAGCAGCTTTTTTGTCTGGTAACAATTAGCTTACTTTTACTTTCGTCATTTAGAGGGTTAGCTAATAACTTGTTATTACAGTCAAATGCTTCAGCTTTAAATTTAGTAAAAAGTAACAATAACACTAACGAAAAAGACAATACCGCTTATTGTTATTTTTCTACATTTAAAGGAAATAAATTAACGATATCTTTATCTGATATGACTTCAAAACATCGATTTGGTGAAAAAATACAGGATAGTAAGTGGACGTCTGGAAATATTCCTGGTGCCCCATCCTTACCATTAAGAAAATATCGACTTCTTCTCCCACCGAATATTAAACCAAATGACATAGATTATGAAATTATTGAACATTCTTCGAGAACAATGCTGGGAGAGTATAAGGTTTCACCAGGTATTTATCCGGTAGCAAATAGTAAAGAAAAGTCTATTATCTCAAAAACAAATGATCAATCATATATTTATCAACAAGATTGTTTCTGGCCTAAAACCATAATCAAATCATTTACAATTAACCAAATGAGAGATGCAATAATCGTAGAATTTTTTTTTATCCTTATCAGTATAATCCTATCTCAAAAACAATCATAAAAAATTATGATGTTAATTTATCAATACAATGGAAAAGTACTGCTACATCCATGAAAGCAGATCCTTTAACACCCAAATTTCTTAAAAACTACAAATCAGAACTAGATAATTACCATGAAATGATTTCTTATTATCAAATCACTACAAAAAATAATCTAAAAACAGCCACGACTAATTCCTATAAATTAACAAATACACCAAATAGTACTTACTTAATTATTACAACTAATGACATTCAATCAAGAGCTGAAAAGCTAGATGATTTCATTCGTTATAAAGAAGCAGCAGGTTTTAATGTTCAAGTAATTACTGAAGATGACTTTGGTTCTGAGCAAGGTCAAAATCGAGCAGTAAATATTCGTTCTTGGTTAAAAGAACATTATATATCAGACTCTATAGAATATGTTCTTTTAATTGGTGACCCAGATCCTGATAATCCAAGGAAATCTGATGATTCAATTGGAGACATTCCAATGATGTTATGTTTCCCACGTAATAATGAATCAACATAGCGAGAATCTGCTACAGATTATTTTTATGCTGATCTTACTGGTGACTGGAACACGGATGATGATGATATATTTGGTGAATATAACGATGATGTAGGTGTAGATTTTACACCTGATGTATATGTTGGCCGAATACCTTTCTATGGAGATTATATGTATTTAGATGCTACCCTTGATAGAATTATTAATCATCATATTAACGCCGGTAATGAAAAGAAAAAAATTCTAGAATTAATGGCAATGTTATCTTATGAGAATGAAAATGAAACTGGTATTTTGAGATCTGATGGTAGAAATTTTCCAGAAGAATTTTATTACAATGTTATTTCCCAATTAGGGATGAATGATAGTGTTTTATATGAGCAAGAAGGACTTGAACCTATTCCTTCAAGTGCTTTTCATTATGATTTACCATTAACACATAATAATGTTGTATCAAAATTTAATGAAGGATATGGTGCCGTTTTTTGGTCAGCACATAGTGGCGAAACAACTGCTTATCGTAAATACTGGGCTGAAGATGAAAATAGTGATGGTATTCCACAATATTCAGAGATTTTTTGGAAGAGCTTTTTGAATTCTGGAGATGATTATAAATTGTCAAGAAATCATCTTGCATTTGTTTTCCAAATGTCCTGTAGTAATGGCTTTCCTGAAAATTCGGATAATTTGGGTTTTGCATTATTAAAACGAGGAGCAGCTATTGCAACAGTTTCTAGTAGTCGTGTTGGATGGTATGCTACTGGTAATTGGTCATCTCTTTATTATTCAGCAACAACTGATGGTATAGGATTAGGATTTAATTTTCTAAAAAAATTAATTAAAGAAAATTTAACTGCTAGCCAAGCATTTTATGAAACAAAATGTTTAGGTGGAGATGATTGGGGAGGCACCAGTTGGGCTAATAAAATGACTTTTAATCTATATGGAGATCCTCACATTAACTATTGGGGTTCAGAACAACCTACAATGTCTAGTCCTTTTCCAGGTAATAACCAAACAGTTTCCACCTATAACAACACACTTTCTATAAAAGTATTTGATCCTGATAATGATCCATTAAATGTTGCTTTCTATGACGCAAATACGAGTAATCTAATTGGGGTAAAATTAGGTGTTTCCTCGGGTTCTAAGGTCAGCATTAGCCTTCCAAGTGATTACAATAAAAACAATATTTTCTGGTTTGTAATTGTTTGTGACGGTCAAGTTATAAGCCAATCTGAGATTTGGAGCTTCACAATTGATAAGTCATTACCAATTTGGGGAATAATCTTAATCTCCGTAGGATCTATTTTATTGATTGGAGGTATTGCAGTAGTCCTCTATGTATTTGTAATAAAAAAGAAATGAGGTTTAATGTTCTTTAAATCTCATTCTATTTTTTTCGTTGATTTATCGACGAATATTAGAAATGTTAAATTAAATAGTTAAAAAAATAGACAATTCATAGATTTATTAATTAAAGTTTCTTATTTAATATACTAATTATTTCTGAAACAGAATTAACTTTAATTATTTTGTCTTTGCGCTTATTATCTAAAGATATATTTCCTAATTTTTGACTCCAACCTTCTGTATTAAATGCAAGTATCAGTTTATTCATTTGCCAAGCAAAAGCAATTTCACTTAAAGTTCCTGATCCTCCTCCAATAGCAATAATAGCATCAGAAGAAGCAACAATGATTTGGTTTCTAGCATAATTAAAACCAGTTGCAATAACTATATCAACATACTCATTTGCATGTTCCTTGTTTAGTGAAGGGATTATCCCAATTATCATTCCCTCATTATAATTTTCTTCTTTTTTTCCTCCTTTGGAAACCGCTTCCATAACTCCTCCTAATCCACCTGTAATTATTCGATAATTATTTTTTATAAGTGCTTTTCCAATTTTGTAAGCAATTTTTTTATCCTTTTCGGTACAAGTTTTTTCATTTCCACCTATTATTCCTATTACTTTTTTTCTAAGCATTTTATATCAAGAAATAATAGTAAATTCTTCTTATTTGATTATTTCTAATAGCTTTTTATTTCTGTTTTATTTTTCACTTTAGTATCAAAAAATTAAGACTTCAAAATATCGTCGAAAAATCGACGTTAAATAATAATGTTTAAATAAATAATTAATTAAATGGATAATTAGTTATATATTATACTTTGCGTATTTTTATTATTTTTCTTTTATTTTTTTCTGGTCTTTTGAGAAAAGAAATACTGCCAAAAAGAGAGTTAGGGTTATTAAACCAAGACTAACTACTCCAGGCCATAAAAGACCTATTGGAAGAAAATTAATAACTAACATATAAAGACAGAGTATAAAAGCTAATGGAAAAACAATAAAATACAATGGTGATTTAAATGGTCGATGTAATGTAGGGAATTTTATTCGGAGATAAATCCCTATCAAACCTGCAGGTAGAAGGACAGCAAGAAGTATTAATGCTACCGACAACGTAGCAAAATTAGGAAACACCATCGAATATTGTTCTGTTAATATCAATATTAAAGTGATAAGAGTAGAAATACCAAGAAATATTGGTGTTGAATAAATTTTAAAATTCTTCAGTTCTTTTTCAAAAATATTTGGTAAAGCATTATCTTCGGTTAAAAATTTCATCTGGAAAATTGAAACACCAAACATAGAGAAAGCGGTACCAGCAGAAGAAAATGCTGAAAAAATAAAGAGAATTTTAGGTGAGACGCCAAGGAATGAAGCAAATAATGTTAAAATAGCATTTTTAGATAATGAAGAATCAATGCTATTTTTTGGTATAATTCCGGCTAACATTGTTGTAAATAAAACATATACTACAAAAACAATTAATATAACAAGAAGTAATCCCATTGGTAGTTTTTTTTCCGTTTTCTTAGTTTTTCCAGAAAAAACAAGCATACTTTCAACGCCTAACATAGACCATATGGTTAGATTAATTGTAGTCTGAAGTTCCTCGTAATTTTCAAAGGAACTTAATATACTGCTTTCCCATTTTGTAAAACCTATAGTTATGACGATAATAATTGTTAAGAGTTTTATTCCTACCCAACTTAATATTATATATCCAAAATGCTTTGATGAAGAATATCCAAGAATGATTGCGAAAATTAGAATATAGATAAAAGCTAATAAAATTTTGTTACCAATTGTTGCTGCAATATTAAAGGCTGCTAAAGTATAATTAACAGAAAAATACGTAATAATTGCCCCTGCTATACAATAACCAATTAAAAATAGATAACCTGTTATTCTCCCAATTTTTTTCCCAAAAGCTCCTTTCACATACGAATAATTTCCACCTGCCTTGGGAAACATACTAATACATTCAGCATAAGCTAATCCTGCACATAGAAAAAGGAGCCATGTAATGAACAGTGTTATAAGACTCATTATATTACTTGTATTAACCCATCCAATAGGATCGAACCAGATACCTGAACCTAAGGTTGTTGTTAATCCTATCGCTATGATTAATACTATACCAATATCATTTTCTTTTTCCACGGGATTAACACCGTCTAATATGTAAAGTGTTTTTTTAAGTTATAATTTTTCCTTAAATTGATTCAAAAAAAGAAAATAATGTTTCCAAAATAAGAAAAATAGTAATCAAATAAATAATTTGTGTAAGTACAAATTCTTAAATACTAAGTATTTAATTTATTATTAAACTCAATAATACTAAAGTACGATTAATGGGGAATGAATAATTCAAAGATTTTTCAAAAATCTGTTGAAGAAAAAAAATAAGCAATCATCTATAGAATTCCAAGATGAGTCAATAGCTATTAACTTACAGGAATTTTTTAATGAAATAACTTCAATGCTTGGTGTTGAGCAGATACTATTATTTACAAAAACAGGGGAAACATTATATTCCTATAATAGATGGGGTGAATTTCATAGAGGTATAGAAGAGAAGGAAGCATATAATTTAATTGATATGCTTATTAAAAAAATTAAAAAAATAACAGAAAATAATTCAATCTCTCAAACGATATTAAAAACTAAAAAAATCAAATAATAATTCTTTTTTCAGAAAAAGGACATTTGTTTATTAATTGTACAAAAAAAGCATATCTCCCTAAAATTATTTTATTAGCTCATCAAAAAAGTGAAATTATTTTTGAAAATATCTAATATTTACGTTTTTCATAGTGTGACCCAAAGCAATTAAAAATATTAAATCTAATATACTATTTCATGTCT
>JAYEJY010000282.1:0-8768 GCA_034660795.1 Promethearchaeati archaeon
ATCAGTTGATTGTTCTAATTGTTCCTTATTTGTGTTAATTAAGTCTGTATTTTCAGTTTGAATATGGTTTTGAAGTTTCTGTAATTTTGTATTAGAATCTGTTTTTATTTCCTCTAAAAGTTCATCACTTTTTTCCTCTTCCAATGAAATGTTTTGATTACTTTTAGTTACAAAATCAGTAGTTACTGTATCAGTTTTACTAGCAAATGAATCCAAAGCCTTCGCTGATGACTCATGAAAACTTTCAATATTGGTCTGTATTGCTGTGGCAAAGCTAGTAATTTGTTCTTTTTGCGTGCTTGTAAAATCTTTTAGATTATTCGATGTTGTTGTTTCGAATTCATCAGTTGTGCCAGTTTGTTGATCGAGAAATGTTTTCGCTGTTGTAGTCACCAAATTACTTGTAGAAGTTTTTTGTGATTCGATGGTATTCAATGATTCCTCATTTTTTGAACGAATGCTATTTCTTGTTTCAGCACTCATATCAGTGATTTTCTTCTTAGCTTTACTACTTTCTTTTTGAACAAAGTCTTCCGTATCTTTCATTACTTTGTTAAAATGTTTAATCTGATCTGCTACATATTGTTTTAATTCTTTTACCAGCTGATCGATTTTTTCTGCATCATTTTCAGCTTCTGCAGCAATTTCACGGTAGGGGTAAACACCTACAGCTTTATCAACTAATCCTTCTATTTGGTACGCATATTGTTTCTGTTTTAGCGTATCAAGTATTTTCTCGATTTTAGGAATTGACTGAATCTCAGTGTATTTCCTAATTTCACCTTTAGTTAAAGGTCCAAGTGCTAGTAATGCTAGATACACTTTTTGTTGTTCAAGCTCTAAACCAATTCTATCAAGAAATGGAGTTGTACTCGGTGGTGGGGGTGTCGCCATAAATTCACTTCCTTCTTTTTCCTATTTTTTTCAAATTTTGATTAATTATAGGTTTTATTAAATTACATTCGATTACTTTTTCTTGAGTAATCTTTCTTGTAATAATTGAATTCTCCACGTTATTTATATTTTCTTCTTGAAAATAACATTTATACTATTATTAGAAAATAAAAATAGAAAAAGAAGATGCTATTAGAAAGTGCTCTCAGTAATAGCTTTAATGTCTAAGAATGACTCTAATATTCCCTCATATAATTCTCCATCTAAAATAGTCAATGGTCTTTTTGCTTCAGTTGCTATTAGATCATCGTGTGTAACCATAATTAGTGTTACGCCTTCCTCTTCATTGATTTTCATTAAATAATTCATTATAACCTTAGCAGTATTACTATCAACTTGACCTGTTGGTTCATCAAGTAAAATAAGCTCTGGTTTATTTGCTAACGCTCTCGCAATGGCAACTCTTTGTCTTTGTCCACCACTTAATTCCAGTGGAAAATGATCTCCTCTATCAGGTAATCCAATTATTTCCAATAACTCTTGAACACGTTCTTCTCTCTCTTTTACTGGGGTATTATTGATAATCATAGGTAAAGCAATATTCTCAGCTGTTGTTAAAATATCTAATAAATTAAATGCTTGAAAAACAAATCCAATTTTGTTTCGACGTAAGTCTCTTAATTCTTTTCCACTCATTTCAGAAAGCGGTCTACCATGGAAATATATTTCGCCTGAAGTTGGTTGATCTATTGTCCCAATGAGATTAAGGAAAGTGGTTTTTCCACTACCAGAAGGTCCTACAATAGTAGCATAATCTCCTTTATTTATTGCAAAATCTATTCCATTTATTGCTTTAATAGTTGTATCGCCAAAAGGATATTCTTTCGACAAACCTTTTGTTTCAATAATCGGTTCATTATTATTCGAGGTCAAGAGTGACACGTCCATAATCTCTTTATTTGTAGAATGAATAAAAAGGATTTCTAAGAATCTTATTTATTTTTCGTAAGAATGGAAATTACCTTTTTAAATAACTAGTTTTGTAAAACACTATTTTTTGTTAAATTATTATGAGTTACCCTTATCTAACATTTATCACTTTAGAAAGCTTTTGTATAGTTTCAGTAACAAAATCTTGTTTCTTTATAGTTAATGTAATTGCTTTCTGCGGGCAAATCTCAATACATCTTCCACAACCACGACAAAGGTCTTTATTTATAATCGCTTTATTTTCTTTAAGAGAAATCGCATCAACAAAACATATATTTTGAGTACAGAAACCACAACCATTGCATGTTGAATTTACATTAATCGATACACTAGGAATTTTCTGAATATTATCACTGATTTGTAAATCCAAAGATGGAATCATTTTCCATAAACAGCAACACTCACAGCAATTACAAATAGTTAATAGTTTTTCTGAAGGTCCAGTATGCAACCATTGTGTATCAAGCTTATTACGTCCAATCAAATGTACTAACCCAACCTCTCTGCATTTTTGTACATGATTATGTGCTTCCTTTTTAGAAACCATCTTTCCTAAACTGGGGTCTATGTTTTTTACTGCTTCTCCTAAAAACAGACATCCTAACTCTTTAGGGTAATTCTGGCAATTACTTGAAACCCTACAAATGCAAAAATTCATTATAAAATGATAATTTGCTTCTTCAATAAAATAATCAACAATTTGGGATGGAATAATTACATTTTCTTGCCGGTCAATTTTTTCATTAATTTCTAATGTTTTACTCGAAGACCTCTTGATAACTGAATCTTTTGGTAAATAATATATTAGATCATCTTTGAAAAATAATACCTGCATTATTTTTCGTATTGGCTTGATATAAGATAAACGAGCAAAGAAGAATCTTTTATCAAATAATCTTCTAATAATTTTTATAAGCCAACGAGATTTCATTTTTAATATTCCTTTTTATTTTCTAGAGATTTACTAATCAATATTACTAAGAGAAACAGTTTTTTCAATCTATTTATTTATTATGAGAGTATTTTATATCTGATGATTTATTATAATTATAATTGTTTTTCTCTTTTTTGTATGAAATATCTGATTATGAAATATGAGGGAATGCTGAGAATAATTAATCCCCCCCCTATTATTGGTGCTAAAAGCCAATATTGAAAAGGTTTGTCGTTTGGATCTATTGGATCTGAACCTCTCCGAACTTCTTCACCATCAGAATATCCATCGCCGTCAGTATCAAAGTTTATAGGATCTGTTCCATACACATCAATTTCTTCTACATTGGTTAACCCATCATTGTCAGAATCTAACTCATAATCTGGAACAAGAGGATCAGTATAATATTTTTTTAATTCATCACCATCTAAAAGAGAATCACCATCAGTATCTGGCAGATCGGGATTTGTTTTTGAATTATATTCTCCAAGATTAGAGAGATTATCATTATCCAAATCAGAATATGTATCTCTTTCAAAGGGATTTGTATTATTATACAGTACTTCGAAATTATCGGGTAATAAATCATTATCTGTATCTTTTGATAAAGGATTAGTTCCATAATTGATAATTTCTTCTCCATCGGATAATCCATCTTTATCACTATCCCCCATATTTGGTGAAGTATGGTAAACATCTACCTCATCAATATTAATTATCCCGTCTCCATCAGTATCTATATCACTATCTTGAGTTAAGGGATCGAGAGCATACCAATAAATTTCCTCTCCATCAATAAGATTGTCTCCATCAGTATCTTTCAAGAAATTATTGGTTCCAATTAATTCTTCTTCAATATTATTTAACCCATCGTGATCCTCATCTAAAGGTTTTCCAATTCTTCTTTCTCCTCCCCGATAATTACTCCAGGGTTCTAATCCTAGTCCCCCTAATTCATAGACAATAACTGTGGACAGTTTTAGATAATCAGCTGATTTTAATGATCCTAATACAATTTCTAAATATCCATCATCATCAATGTCAGCTATTGCCGGAGAATTCTCGAATCCATTTATAGAAATTGATTTTTCATATAGCTTTTCGCCATCCCAAGAGTAGATGATGATTTTTCCAATTCTTGCTAATCCGATGATTTCTGGATAGTGATCACCATTTATATCTGCTACTATAACATCTCTTGGAATGCTAGATTGACCTGTTATTTGCCATTCTGGGATACTTGAATTCTCAGCGTTGGTAAAACAAGCTATTGTAAAATTACTGGGTTGAATAATAATATCATCAATCCCATCAAGGTTAACATCACTTATTATTGCGTTATTAATTATCACACTACCTGAATCCCATGGCCAATTTGGAAATAGTGTTCCATTGTTTTGATATACATAGAGTTTTTTATCCCATGAGCCTATTACTATTTCATTCTTGGAATCGTTATTTATATCAACAATTGCTGGAGATGTTGTAATTTGGTTAGGTACATTCACTGGCCAACCTGGTAATAAACTTCCATTTCCTTTTAAGCAATAGATATTTTTGTCATATGAACCGAATACCATTTCTAAAGCATCATCATTATCCAAATTTGCTAAAGCAGGTGTTGAAATAATACTTTCATTGGCTATTGTTACCGGAAAATTTTCGACTAAAGAACCATTTTGATGAAAAGCATATGTATTTTTATTTGTGCTTGTAATCACAATTTCTTTCTTTCCATCGCCTGTTATATCTCCGGCTGCAGGGCTCGCAATAAAATTCCCGAAAATATTTTGAGGCCAACCTTCTACCAGACTTCCATTTAAGTACCAAGCATAAATACTACCTTCATAAGTCGGACAAATAATTTCTTTAATACCATCATCATTTAAATCAACAGTTAAAATCTGGGGAGCTAATCCAGGTAAAAATTCAATGGATTCACTTAATGCTTTGGGTCCTGGGGTTCCCCATCCTTGTAAGAAAGAACCCTCATGGTCTAAAATATAAATAAAATCGTTTTCAGTTTCGATTATAATTTCATATTTCCCATCCCCTTCAAAATCTACAAGAGTAGGGGAGGTTATTATTGAACCATATAAAGTATCTACTTCCCATTGACTATTTGTGAATAGTTTTTCATAATTAGATTTATCTAAAAGAAAAGCTTTTACTTCGAGAGGAGAATTTGGAACATTTAGTGTATTTTTATAATAAAAAGAATAATTATCTTGTTTAGTTGCCATCAAATCTGATTGCGTAATTTGTAAAGAAATAATTAGATTAAATAAAATAAATAAAAAGAAGAATCGCTTTTTTTTCAAAACCATATCAGTTGTTCCTCAAATTATAGCTTAAACATTATACTTCTATTTTCATTTAAAACTATCTTTTCTTAAAATTAATAATTGACTAAATCCTTAAAATACTTTTATAATAATATGATTTAGATATTGAGGTTAGTTATTATTGAATCTATTTGAAAAAACAATTGAAAAAATAAAATTATTTGCTCAGATAATTTTTGTAAATAAAAAATATTCAATAATAGCATTTCTTGGGTTAGGGATTAGCTTAGGATTAACTGCTCAAGGCTTTATTTTTTTATATAGTTATCAGTATGATGCCTTTAATAGCTATCTCACTGAAAACCCTACAGAACAAATAACAATTACTCCAGGCAATATGATAAGTTCTTTAGGTCGAGAAGAAACGCTATTAACTAATTTAACACAAATAATGGATAATAGCTTTAAAGAATCAAATCTTGAACAAAGAGTAAAATTTAGAACATGGTTTAATCGGAGAGCCGTTTTTTTCCCTTATGAGGACAGAAATAGTAATAATGAAACAAAATTTTTTGTTAATGATCTTGTCGGTGTTGAAGACAGATATTTAGATATTCTACAATCTCACCTTTTAATGGGTCAAATGCCCTCCAATTCAAATGAGACCCTTCTTCTTATAAATCCTAATTGGTTAGAGTCGACAAATATCACCCTTGGTGAATTCGAAGTTATGATAATTGTGAGTCCCTTTAGTCTTGAATTATCATATAACTATGGTATACCAGCAGCCGGGAGAAGAATTAATATAACAGGTATAATCGATACATACCAATTACAAAGAAGCTTAAATAATACTTCTGAGGATTCTGAATTACTAAGAAATCTTTATAGTGTTATGGAAAATGAACAGATGCTAATTACCTCAAGAGAATCAGTTATTGATTTTGTTGCAGGATTATCTAGTGATTTTCCGTATGATGTTGCTTATCATCGAGCAGCTTATGTTGGCACTGCTATTTTTAACATAAGAGAAATAGATGCTTTTGATTTGTCTACAGAAATCAATAGATTTATTTCATTTTCAGAAAATATTAGAACAACTCTTGAATTAACTGATTATACAAATGAAATTCATTTAGATTTAGAATTGGTTAACATTTTACAAGATTTCGCGGATGAATTCGCGATTTTCCGAGTCATTGTAATTTTATTTATGGCTCCTACTGCAACAATGGCTTTTTCATTAACAGCTTATTCATCTAATTTAGTGAAAAAACGCAGAGAGCGACAATTATCGCTCTTGTCACAAAGAGGTTGTTCAAGACGAGAAATAATATCTATGTTATTAATAGAACTTACAATTTTTACTCTAATTGCTATTGGTCTTGCTTTTCTCATATCTTATCCATTATCTTATATAATAATGCAAAGTGATGGTTTTCTCAGTTTTCAAGGACCACCTGTAACTCCTCGATTTTTTGCGATTGTTATTGAAATAGTAATAATTGCTAGTTTTGTTGTTTCTTTATTAATAAACGTGGGAAATATTTGGAAATATGCTGATATCTCAAAAGAAGAAGCATTTGCTCAGCATAAAGAAACCAAACCATTCTGGGAACGTTATTATATTGATATCTTTTTCATAGTAATCGGTCTGGTATCATGGTTAATAACTGCAAGTCAGTTAAAAAATCTTAATGTTTCAGTTGTATTTGCTCGTATAATTGGAGCTCCTGCCCCAATACTCTTGCTAACAGGTATAGTTCTTTTTACTTCCAGAATATTTCCCTTATTAACTGACTTTTTATCAAAAATTTTCATAAAAGCAAATCACTTTCAAATTTCCAGTCTTTCTTTTAGAAGCCTAAGCAGGCGAAGAAGTAGTACTTTACGTTCCTTAATACTCATTATGTTAACTTTTACTCTAGCAATTACCTCTATAATTGTACCAGATACTTATAGAACATTTCAATATGAGAATGGCTCGTATGAATTAGGCTCAGACATCGTTATCTTTGGGGTGAATGACAATGATCTAGAATTTAAGGAAAATATAGAATCAATTGAAGGTGTTAAGGATACAACTTATGTTAATGTTTTAAGTCCGCTTCCTATTACTCGCGGGAGTTTAACATATAGTTATCAAATTATTGGCATTAATATAACTGAGTACCCACAGGTTGCTTTTTTTGAGAAAGAGTATTTGGATCAAAGTTTAGAATCAACTCTTGAAAAACTTGAGCAACCTTTGGCAATTAATCAAAGTTGTAATGTTTTGGTACAAAAAGATCAGATAATTCCCTATGATATTACCGAAGGAGAAACATTTGATATCATTCATAGTTATCTCTCAGGGGGAACAGAGAAAGAGAAAAATTATACCGTCCGTGCTGTAGAGTTTTATAATTACTGGCCTATGATTTACAAGAAGAAACCATCTCTTTCTTCAACTAATATTAGGTTGTCAATTGTAACTACAATCTCATCAATTTATAATTTAACAACAGATCCAAGTGATATTTTTACTAAGCTTCTAATAAAGGTAAAAGATAATTACCCTATTTCAAATGTTGTAAAAGAAGTTGAAGATTTTACTTTTGGAAAACGTGTTGATCATCTTGATAATTACCTACAGATTTCACAAGGTAGTTTACGTTCGACTGTTCTTTATGGCTCCCTTAATGCCAATTTTATAGCTTCAATTGTTGTTTTAATTTTCGCAATGGCATTATTTACCATTACACACGCAATTGAACGAGCAATGGAAGTTGGCATTATGAAAACTTTAGGCATATCACCATTACAACTTTTTAATTTCTTTTTTACAGAAGCATTAACAATTATTTTTATGGGAGCTATAATAGGGGCTTTAATGGCTCTTTTAACGTCTTATATGTTTATGAGCCTAGTCACTGTAGGTGTTTTAATTCCACCTTGGGAAATGGAATATTCTTTACGTAAATTAATTTTAACAGTCTCAATAATGCTGGGTGTGGCAACTTTAAGTTCTATGATTCCCGGGATTTTCTTTGCCTCAAAAAGAGAAGCGGAAATCATGAGGCAAGCCTAATTCACCAAAAAAAAGATTATCAATTATTTTTTTCCTTTTTTCCCCTCTAAAGGTTCAAGTGGAATAAACATTGCCATTATAAAATAAATAACGATAACCATCCCGCCACTAACAATAAAAGCAATAATCCATAATACCCTGACTAGGTCAACCTCAAGTCCTAAATACTCTGCTAAACCTGCTGATAATCCAGTTAATATCTTATTTGATCTTGAACGATACAACTCTTTAGTTTTTGATTCTTGTTCTTGTTTGTGCTCATCTTTCATTTTTTTTGTTCTCTCTTTTTTCCTGGCAATTGTAAGGTCTTCACCACATGAAATACAAAATTCAGCAAAATCTTTATTTGCAGTTCCACAATTAGGGCAATAAATAGTCATTTTCTCATCTCACAAATAACATTAAGTAAATTCCTTTTTATGTTATAAATAAATTACTGATTTACTTCAGGAATAAAGAGAGTCTATTTTTTTCCTAAAATATATGCCCTTAATTATTTAGTGAATTTTTTAGGCCTAATCTACTATTTTTATTAATTACCAATAATGTCAATTAAAGCAATAATTTCAAATTCTTTTTGATTTTTATCAGCTTA
>JAYEJY010000283.1:0-8653 GCA_034660795.1 Promethearchaeati archaeon
CTTGAGGAGGACAGATAAACGAAACTATTAAATTATTTTAAAAAGGAAGGTTATATCTCTAAAACAAGATAAAATTTATAACAAAAAGAAGTATTGAGCTTTTATTTGTCTTAGAAAATTAAAATCCGGACGTAATTTATTATGGTTAACAATCCACTTAATGCATTTTTTGAAGCAAAAAGCATAGCTATTTTTGGCGCATCGACTACTAAAGGAAAACCGGGATATGTAATTGCTGAAAATTTCATCAAGAATTTTGAAGGAAAAACATATTTAATTAATCCTAAGGGAGGAGAGGTTTTTGATACAAAACTGTATAAATCAGTTTTGGATATTGACGATCCTATTGATGAAGCAGTAATAATTGTACCAGCAAAATTTGTCCCCTCAACAATGGAAGATTGCGCTAAGAAAGGTATTAAATATGTAGCTATTTTATCAGGCGGATTTAAAGAGATTGGTGAAAAAGGAAAAGAATTACAAAAACAAATAGATAAGATTGCCAAAGAAAACAATATTCGCATAATAGGACCAAATTGTATTGGGTTATTTTACCCAAAAAGAGGATTAGATATGGTCTTTCTCCCTGAATCAAAGCTTAAACGACCAAGCGATGGTGGTGTCTCTATATTATCTCAAAGCGGAGCTTTTGGATCAGCTTTTCTTGATATTATGGGTAATTTAGGAAATGGCAATTATTTATCAAAATTTGTTAGTTATGGAAATGCTTCTGATATCAATGAAGCGGATATTTTAGAATACTTTGGTCAAGATCCAGAGACTAAAATTATTTTAGCATATCTGGAAGGTTTTAAGGAAGGAAAACGTTTTATTGAAATAGCTAGAAAAGTATCACTCAAGAAACCAATTATAGCTATAAAAGCTAACAGAACAGAGGCTGGAGCTCAAGCAGTGGCAAGTCATACTGCTTCCCTCGCAGCAAATGATGACGTAACAGATGCATTATTCAGAGAAGCAGGAATTATCCGTGTTTATACCTGGGATGAATTATTTGATTGTATGAATGCTTTTAATGGCTCTTATCTCCCAAAAGGGAAGAGAACTTTAGTAATCACAGATGGAGGAGGTGCTGGGGTAATGGCTTCTGATGCTATTGGTTTACATAATTTAGAGTTAGCAAAAATATCCCCAAATATTATGAAGAAAATGAGAGAAGATTTACCATCCTATTTTTCAGTTTCTAATCCTATAGATTTAACTGGTAGCGCAACCGCGGAACAATATTTATATGCTTTAGAAAAAATCGCAGAAGATCCTGCAATTGATTCTATAACCTACATTATTATCCCTACACCACCAGCTTTAAATGTAAAAGAATTAATGAAAGGATTAAAACCTTTTGCAAAAAGTATTAACAAGACAATTACTTTTTGTGCAATTGGCGGGGCAGAGGCAGATTATATAAAAGAGGAATTAGAAAAAATGAATTTTGCTTTTTATCCTACACCCGCAAGGTCAGTCTATGCAATAAGAAAATTAACTGATTATGCAAATTATCTAAGGAATCATGAAGCGGAACTACCAATAATAAGAAAAAAACCAGAATAAAAGGAGGAATATAAAATGACAAAACGAGAACCTTTTACGACAGCTTATAAAGAAAATAGAAAATTTTTGCTTGAATACGAGGCGTTAACTGTGTTTGAAAATGAAGGAATAAAATTTCCAGCTAATACCTTAGCAAAAGAAAAGGAGGAAGCAATCGCTTTTGCTGAAAAAAACAGCTTTCCAATCGTCCTAAAAGCGATGTCCCCACAAATCCTTCATAAATCAGAATACGATGCGGTTATTATTGGGATAAATAATACTAAAGAACTCGAAGAGAAATTTACAGATATGCAAGAACGTCTTAAAGAATATAATCTAAAAGGGATTTTAGTAGAAAAACAAGTAAAAAAAGGTACTGAATTAATTATAGGTATAAACATTGATCCAACTTTTGGACCTGTAGTTGCATTTGGAATTGGCGGTATTTTTGTAGAAGCTTTGAAAGATGTAACCTTCAGATTATGCCCAACAACTAAAAAAAGAGCATTAAAAATGATTGATGATATCAAAACGCAAAAACTATTAAATGGTTTTAGAGGACGACCACCAGTTGATCGAGAAGAAGTAGCAGAAATGATCGTTAATGTATCAGAATTAGCAATAAAATATAATGATTATATTAAAGAAATCGATCTAAATCCGGTCATTTCAAATGAAGACGGTGTATATGGAGTAGATGCTCGAATAATCCTAAAGGAAAAGAAATGAAATATCGCTATCTTATTTTTTTCTTTAGATGAAATTATCATTAACTCATTAAAATGGAATTCGTTATTTCAACTGCTTTAGCTGCTTCAGTTTGCGAAGGTTCATAATTTTCATGTTCAATTCGGTTTATGAGGATATTTACAAATTTAAATGATTTAAGTGACGTGAAGCCTTTTTCTAAACCATTATTAATTAACATTCCCAGTGTTACTTTTTCATCAAAATTTCCTAAACGTACCCTTAATTCAGTTTCAACACTTTTGGCGCATTCAATAATGCATTCTTGATAATGGCCTTTTTCATATAGAATCTCAAAAGTTGTTTTAGTTGGTATATTATCCGGTTTATCTTCAGGTTTTTTTGAGGCTTTTACTTCTTTCTTTGGATCTTTTTTCTGTTGTTCTCTTAGGTCTTTTGGAGGAGACTTTGCTTTAGCAGATGGAGGTGATCTGCCACGCATTAAATCACTTGTTACATCCTTCGGTTCTTTAGAAGTTTCTGAAGAGGAGGGTGGTATTTGCTGCTCCTTTGGTGTTGTTTGAGTTTCTACAGAAGGAGGTGAGGAACTATCACTAGACGAAGGTTGAGGTGGTTTTTGAGGAGACTTATCTAAAGCAGCAGGAGCAGGCGGTAAATCTTTTTTAAGATCAGCTTTTGATTTTTGGGCTTCCATAACAATTTTTAGCTCTTTTGCTCGAGATATATACTCCTTTGCTTTAGCATAATAACTATCACGGATATTTTGATTTCTTTCTATTGTTAGTATTTTATTCAAAATTTCTGCTGCTCTAAGATAGAAATCAAAAGCTTGAGAATAAGCTCCTTGACGTTCTGCTTTAATTGCATTTGAAGCCGCTTTTTTTGCTTGTTCTAACAAATACTTATTATCAGCCATTATGTTCAACTCATTCAACTAATGAAGGGTAACTCTATCAATAGATAGGAGCTTTACTAATTTGAAGCTTTTTGAATTAATTAATGTAAAGAATCAAATTTTATAATTAAACACCATATTTAACCCATATTTAATAGCTATAAATGATAAAGTTAAAATATCAGTTAAAAACGAATTTGGATTACTATAGTAAGGAGTTAAAGAAAAATGTCTCTTCGTCAAAATGTAAATAAACGAAAAGGAAAATGGGGTCGTGTAAAGAAATTTGAAACAATAAAAAGAGCATTAATTGTTGACAAAAATACACGAGAAAAAATGTTAGAAGAAATTCCAAAACAAAGAATTGTTACTCCAACCTCAGTTTGTGAAAAGTATCAAGTTAGAATGCATGTTGCAAAAAAAATTCTAAAAGAACTTGAAGCAAAAGGCGAAATAGCTTTCCACGATAAAACCAACTATACTGAAGTATATACAACAATTAAGAAATAAGATTAATTCAATAGTTGTGTTGGAAAAATCAGAAAAATTATTTTATTACTACTTCTATTTCTTTTAAATCATCATTAGATACAAGAAGGTAACCTTTTAACTCTGATAAATTAGAAAAGGAAGAAATTAACCATACACACCGATTAACAGTCATATATTCTTGATCTAATTTTGAAGGTTTAGGTGGTGCGGAATGGGAGTGATAAATTGCTACAAGAATTTGATTCATATTTTCAATTTTTTCATAAATTTCCAATAGTTTTTGTGGATGGACACTAAAAGTAGTAGTTGCATTATCTTCATTTTTAGGAAAAAAAACTATGTTTAATATAAGCTATCGTAGAATCCACCTCTCCACCTAATAAAGCAACACATTCGTTAGGAAGTGTATCTTGAGCATGGCGTAATAATTTTTTAAAAATAGATTTTGGAATGAAAATAGTTTCAAGATTATCCATAAGTGTAATTTAATAAAACTTACATATAAATGCACTTAGTTCTATAAAATCGAGATTTAATATTCTTAGGTTTTTGAAAAAAATAACCAAATATCTATGAATGAAGAAAAATATTAAAAAGCAATTATTAAAACACTTAGTAATATTAAATTATAGCGGGGGTTGCCCAGCTAGGCCAATTTCCTACAAAAGGAAGGCTATAGGCGCAGGACTTAGGATCCTGTCTCGAAGGAGTTCGCGCGTTCAAATCGCGCCCCCCGCACCAATCTTAAAAAATGACAAAAATCCTTTACTGGTTATTTTATGAAGGAGAAAATATAGAAATGATTCTTTAGCATTTATGGTAATATTCTAATAATCATTTTACCTTATGAAAGCTAATAAAAAAAATCTCTTTACAATCTATAATCTGGTGATCTTTTGTCAGAAATAATTCTCAAAACTAAGGACCTTGTAAAAATTTATTCCCAAAACACACCGTTGGAAGTTCATGCCCTTCGAGGAATTAATATTGAGGTAAAACAAGCAGAAATCGTTGCTATAATGGGTCCTTCTGGTTGTGGGAAAACAACTTTATTGAATATGATAGGAGGACTAGATAAACCAACCTCTGGTAAAGTTTTCATTGACAAAAATGAAATAACAGGTTATTCTGACAATCAAATTACTAATTTCCGGAAAAAAAATTTAAGTTTTATATTCCAATTTTTTAATTTATTTGATGTTCTTACAGCAGTTGAAAATGTTGCTTTACCATTACTTTTGAAAGGTGAACCCACACAAAACGCATATGAAAAATCAAAAGTGTTACTCCGAGAGGTTGGCCTAGGAAGTCGTTTATATAACCGTCCAAATGAAATGTCAGGCGGCCAAAGACAAAGAGTGGCAGTTGCCCGGTCATTAATAACAAACCCAAAAATAGTACTAGCTGATGAACCGACAGGCGATTTATCAAGCGTAATAGCCAAGGATATTATGGAACTTTTTAGACGTTTAAATGAAGATTTAGAACAAACTTTTGTGTTAGTAACCCATTCTGAACTAGTTGGATCACTTTGTGATCGAATCATCAAAATGCAAGATGGGTTAATATTTAAAAACAATTAAAAAAAACAATAATCGTTTCTTTGATATTGATTGAGATGGGAAGGTTTTATATTCCTATTTTTGACTTAATAAGTATATTTAATTAGTTGCATGTATAAATAATAATATGTTAATGTGTGTTGAGGTAAAAGATGACCACAGGTGCTCATTGGGACTTTATAACAACCAAATATTCTCTAGTTGACATCCTTGATAGCATCATTGTTATTGCCAGATTTAATGAAAAGGAATTTCTTAGAGAACTTATTGAGATTCGCTCAGATATTTTAGGAGTAGAAACATATCCTGATTATCAAGAAATTTTAGATGGTTTAATAGCTATTCAAGATAAAGCTTCTGATGAACGATTATTAAATGCTTTATCAGAATTAATTAACCAGATAACTACTCAAACTATTGGTTCACTAGAATATAATCATAGAACTGACCAATCAGAAAGTAAAGTATCAGAATAATTTACTCATTTTTAATGTATTTTAAGATGAATTTCCAATCCCTTTCTTGTAATGTCCTTTTATTTTGAATATCCATTAATTCTTTGGTAATTTCAGAAATCTCCTGTAATTCCATAGTTACAACTTCTTCTAAATAAGTAAGAAGTAACTCTTTAGCCTTTGTTGATAAATTAATTCCATTAGTCATTTCTTTGAAATAATCAATTACTGAACTTTGCGCAACCTTTACTTTCAATAATAAACACAACTCCTAAAAAAATTAAGAATTATTTTTTCTTTTTCTTAAGTTTAACAACATCCCCCAATGTCGTTTCTTTTTTAGATGAAACGTTTGTATACACAGGTGAAGCAGCTTCTTCTCTTAAATCAATATCTAATTTACGTTCAATTTTTATAATTAGTGAATCTGGAGGATGAAAATCACTTTTTTCAATCTTTTGGAGCAAAGATACTTTTTCATGAATTAATTGAGCAAAATCTTCCAAAGAATAGCCCTTATTCTTACGAGCTTCCTTGATTACTTCACCATAATTATCTATAAGGACTAAATCAGAATCTAATACATCTCTTCTTCTATACTTTCTTTTTGGTTTTTGTCTAGACTTTCCGGTTTTAACACTTACTCGTGAGACACTTGATCCTTGTCCATCATGTCTATCACGTACAAAGGCAACTTCGGTTTCTGCTTGTGAACTATGCTTAGCTGATTGTTTTTCCGAAATTCTCGTACCAAATTTTGCACATTCTCTACATAAAAACATTCTAACACCGTCAACCTCACACTCAATAAGGTCTGGACCAGCGAACTTCCCACACATTTCGCAGCTCATAGGGAAACTTCCTTAAGTAATTACAATTTAAAATTGAGTTCTTTAATTAAAAATATATTAGCGACTTTATTAAAATTCCTACATCTTTAATAGATATATTGGTTTAAGCAGATAATTCAGCCTGACGTAAAATTTTCATATCTATTTCTTCAATAATTTCTCCATCTTCTATACGTAATATACGATCCGCTTGTTTTGCTACGTCCTTATTATGAGTTACTAAAAGAATTGTGGTCCCCTCTTCCTCGTTTATTTTACGCAAATAACCAATTATTTCCTTACCTGTTGTTGAATCTAAATCACCAGTTAATTGGTCAGCTACCACAATAGAGGGGCTATTGATTAAAGAACGAGCTATTGCTACTCTTTGTTGTTGTCCACCAGATAATTTATCAGGATATTGTTGTGCAAATTTTTCTAGATCAACGATTTTTAAGATATCTAAAGCTTTTTGTCTTGCTTTTTGAGGTGGAATACCTGCCATTTCAGCAGGCATTGAGACATTTTCGAGAGCAGTTAATTCGCCAAATAATTGATAAAACTGGAATACCAACCCTATTTCATCTCTTCGGAAGACGGTTATATCCTTATCCTCCATTAAAGCAATATTTTGTCCGTTTAGATAGACAGCTCCTTTATCAGGAGAATCCAATCCAGTTAAAATGTTAATGAGGGTTGTTTTTCCAGCACCTGAAGGGCCCATAATAGCTAGAAATTCTCCTTGTTGAATCTCTAAATTAATACCACGTAAGGCATAGACCCGAGAAGCTGGTAATTTATAAGTTTTAAAAATATCTCTTGCAACCAAAACAGCGTCTGTATCAATAAATTTCTTTTTTTCTTTTGTTGGACTTTTAACAATTTGTCCTTTTCTAATTGTATAAAAAGTTATATCATAGAAAAATTCACTCCAATTCCTCAGAAGCTCCATTTGAATAAAGAAAGAGAGAATTTTTTCCTTTTCATGGTTAGTTAATTTACTACCAGTTATCTTCGTTTCGCTGTTCTCAAAATCACGAATCAATTGAAACCAATTATCCAATAGATCCAGAGCGTCATCAGTTAGATTAATTAATTCTTTAATAATGTTTTCCGGCAGTCTTTCATGTATATAAACGCCAAATTCATTTTTTGATAATGCAGGTATTTCTGTATCAAGCTCTTTTTTAGCACGATCTTGTCTGGCAAGTTGTCTTCTTATACTGTGAAGATTATCTAAAACCTCAAAAGATTTCCCTTTTAATAAAGCAACAATTTGTTCTAAATTTTTGGTTTTTTTCTTAATGAGAGGAAAATCATCAGCTATTATCGTATCGATAAATTTTTTTAGAATCTTTTTTGTTTTAATTAGGTAATTAAATGAAAAATTAACCATAATTAATTCATCTATAAAATTTAAAACAATTGAGCTTTGGGAAAAATTGAACTTTGAATTTTGAATGCAAATTTCCGAATATTCCTTCAACTGATTAATAAAAATAGGTGTATTTGAGATTACTTTTTGGTATTTATTTGAGATATTTTCTAATTCATGTGTAAAATTATTTTGAAACTTTTCTTCTTGATTTTCAGAAAGTTGCAGATGAGTAAGTAATAGATTCGTGGATTCTTTTAATTCTCTATTCTTAAGTAAGTCAGTTAATTGTTTATGAGATATATCTTCACAATAACTCTCATGTAAGAGTTTAATTTCCTTTTGTAAAGTACTCCAAAAGTCAGATGAAAAAAAACTTTCATTATTTTTTAAAAACTTTTTACTGGAATTTATTGATTCTAGTGTTATACTAATATTGAATAAGAGAAAGGATGTTATTTCTTCAAAATTTAAAGATGAATTAGAATAAGTTTCAAGCTTTCTTTTCAAATTTTTTTGAAATTTGTCTTTTTCTCTAGTTCTAATAGGATCAATAAAAAAACTGCCCCAAAGCCAAAATTTGTTTTCATCAAAAAAAAATTCATTATTTTTCAATAAATTCACCAGAAACTTTCTCAAAACTATATTTGTAATTAGTATATATAATAATAAAGTTATTTTCACTTAATAAGATAAACAAAACTTAATAAAAAATCAATCGGAAGCTTTTTTGATTACAATGCAAGTACCTCGTCTTTCCGTTGAAAAAAGTACTTTCTCTTCTGAAC
>JAYEJY010000284.1:0-8634 GCA_034660795.1 Promethearchaeati archaeon
GGAAGCACTTGCAAAGGGCAGAACCTCAGACTCAATTATAAAATTATTAGATTTACAAGCCAAAATTGCCAGAGTTATTCGTGACGGTATAGAGGTTGATATACCTATTGAAGATGTAGTTGTAGGAGATAAGATAATTGTCCGACCAGGAGAAAAAATACCTGTTGATGGGACTATCATTGAAGGAAAAGCATCCTTAGATGAGTCAATGATTACGGGGGAAAGTCTTCTCGTCGACAAGCATCAAGATGATGAGGTTATTGGCGCAACTATCAATAAAAATGGTGTTTTAATAATTAGGGCAGAAAAAGTTGGAAAAGATACTATGTTAGCACAAATCATTAAAGCTGTTGAAGAAGCACAAGGAAGTAAAGCTCCGGTCCAAAGACTTGCTGACAAAGTAGCAGCCATTTTTGTTCCAGTTGTATTGGGGATCGCTGTTATAACTCTCATTACTTGGCTACTTCTAGGTGGAGTCTTTTCTATTTCTCCTTTACAAAATACCTCCGTAGCATGGTATACCAATGCTTTACTTAACACAATTGCAGTATTAGTTATTGCTTGTCCCCGTGCCTTAGGATTAGCAACACCAACAGGTATTATGGTAGGTTCTGGTAAAGGGGCAGAATTAGGTATTCTCTTTAAATCTGCAAATTCATTAGAACAAACACTGAAATTGGACACCATTATTTTTGATAAAACTGGAACTTTGACTAAGGGTGAACCACAAGTAACTGATGTTGAAACCTTTTCAAAAAAATACACTAAACAACAACTGCTTCAACTTGCTGCAAGTGCTGAAAAGGGTTCTGAACATTCATTGGGTGAAGCTATTGTTAGAGCCGCTGCAATGAAAAATTTAGCCTTTTTATCAGCAACTAATTTCTCTATTACCCCTGGGAAAGGAATTAATGCAGTATTAGAAAATCAACCAATTATTATTGGGAATCAAACTTTTTTGGAAGAGAATAAAATTACTCTACCCAATTATAGTCTTCAACTGATGAAAAAGCATCAAGTAAAAGGTAAAACAGTAGTTTTTATAGCCTATAAAAATGAATTAATTGGATTATTAGCAATTGCTGATGTCTTAAAAGAGACCTCTCAAGAAGCAATACAAACCTTACAAGAAATGGGTTTACGAGTTATTATGATTACAGGTGACAATCAAAGGACAGCAAAAGCCATTGGAGAGAAAGTTGGAATTAGTAATATCTTTGCAGATGTATTACCAAATGAAAAAGCTGCTGTGATAAAATCACTTCAAGCTGATGGTTATACTGTAGGAATGGTGGGAGATGGCATTAATGACGCACCTGCTTTGGCACAAGCAGATATTGGGTTTGCTGTTGCTTCTGGCACAGACATTTCTATTGAAACTTCAACTATTACTTTAATGCGTAATGATTTACGACAGGTTGTTGACGCAATAAAATTGAGTCAAAAATCCATGTCAATTATTAAACAAAATCTTTGGTGGGCTTTCTTCTTCAATACCATTGCAATACCAGTTGCAGGGCTTGGCTTCTTGAATCCTATGATTGCTGCTGGTGCTATGGGTCTTAGTTCGGTTTTAGTTGTCAGTAATTCCTTACGATTAAAGCGTTTTTCTTCCAAATTTACAAAATAATCTCACTCTAGCCCTAACAATAAATCTAATAAACACTTTTGCTTTGTTATTTTTTATTGATAATTGACTTCTCAAGTCATTATCATCATAGATAATAATAAAGGCGTGAATGGATTGTCTAATGAAAGCTCTTCATCGTTAATTAAGACGTTTCGTTGCCCTACTTGTGGAGCTCCTCTTCGTCCCTCTGCTGAATCAATTTTAGTTGTTTGTAACTTTTGCGGTTCAGTTTTTGCGGAAAGTCCTATTGATCCCCATTTCATTGTAAAACCTCAGCCTTTGACCCCTCCTGAAGATTTTGGAGCGGTTCGGAAGATGGAACTAATTTTAGTTCCCTTTTTTGAGGTTGCTGCTGAGGTTGATATTGAAGCTTTGGGTTATCAACGACGTGAACGCACGGAAACTAGAACCGTTAGACGTGGTGGAAAAACTTACACAGAATCTAAAACTATCGTTGAATATCGTCCTTGGCGTATTGAACACCATGGTACACAAGCAATTAGATTTTTAGCTCGACAAGAAATCTCCCTTTTTGGGGCACGTGAATTTATCTGTAATGTGAGTAAGAATATCGGTGGGGAAACAACACCTTTCGATAGTGAATTCATCAAAAATTTAGCTAGTCAAGACCCAGCTAATGACTTAGATGTATTAAGTCTTGAGTGGGGTCAAGATGAAGCTGCTCGCAAAGCAGGTGAAAAAGTTTATGAAACTGCTTATTCCCAAGCAAAATCTCAAATGCATGAAGTGTTTGATACAAGAGTAAATTTCAAACCTCTTGCGAAGCCAAAATTAATACATGAACCTATTCTTTTAGTTCAACGGAATTATCAAGGAAGAATGTATCGAGCTGCTTATCATTGGGGAAATAAAAAGCTCTTACGAAAGGAAGAACCTATTAAGAATCGTGGATTAATGGTGTTCTTAGCGTTTTTATCTGCACTTGCATCACCCGTTTTTGCTCAGTTGACATATAATTTCTATTTAACAAATGACACAATTTTAATGATAGTTATGGGTGTATTAGGTGTTGCTTGTATTGTAGCATTAATTCTTTTGATGGTGAGGGTCTACAAACCACATAAAATTAAATCTTCTGGAACGAGTTTAAGTTATACGGATTTTCAAGCTATAGCTCCTCCACCAGAAGAACCTCAGAGCGATCAAACAAAAAGTATGAAATTTTGCCCAAAATGTGGTGACCCCATTGACCCAGGCCAAGAATTCTGTGAAAAATGTGGGTACAAATTAACTAGGAGTCGATAAAAAATGTCCACACAAAACGAAAAAAATACAATACAATGTGGTTATTGTCAAGCAGAAATACCCGTTCCACGTTTTGCATCGATTGTCACTTGTGAATATTGTGGAACGCCTAATGAATTAGAAACGGGAAAAACACTGAAAAATCATCATATGTTATCGGTTTATTTTAGTGGATCTGAATTAACAGAATTGATTCCTCAATATCTATCAAAATATGTTGGAGTCCCAAATGATTTTGCTGACAAAGCCATTTTTAGAGAATTTGAGTTACGTATGATGCCTTTCTGGATGTTTAAATTCCATGGACGAACGGAATATCACGGAATTGGTAAATATGTATCTCCGTCGCAACCGAAAGGCTGGTCACGACACATCAATATCAAAAAACGACCAGAAAGTGGAGTTGTCGATTTAGATCAAACTTGTCTAGTTTTTGGATATGAAGAAAAATACAAAGAAATCAAAGATGAGAAAATACCCGTTGCAGCGAAAGAAGCTTTTAATATTAATGCTGTTAAAGCGGAAGGCGGAACTATTTATGACACTGAATACGATTATAATACTGCATTTGGCATTGCTGAAAACGAAGTAAGAGCGAAACATAATGAACTTATGTACCGTGAAATTGTATTCGTTGAAGGTGTAAACCAAGATATTGAATTAAAAGAAGTTTCTTATCTTCATGTTCCCTTTTATCGTGTAAACTACCAATATGGTAAATGGAAAGGCGAAGCGTTAGTTGATGCTGCCCGAGGAAAAGTTTTACGAGCGGAATACCCGATTTCACGTCGTTATCGATTCTGGGGTGGTTTATCAATTTTTCTAGCAATTGCACTTATCACTGGAGCTATTTTTGTAGTTTTACTCAGTGAGTTTACTGTTGCTGGCTGGACTGCTGCTGCTGTTTTCTTAGGGATATTTATCTTTGCCTTAAAAGAGACTTTAACGAAGAAAAAAGTGGCTGCAGAGTAACCCTTGCTTTTCTCTTTTTTTCTTTTTTTTTTCAATATCATAACTTTATTATTCAATTAATTCTTTTTGTAAAAATAAGGTGTTAAAAAATAATGAAAGTAGGTTTTATCCAATTTGCCCCTAATTTTGGCAATAAAAAAGAAAATGTTCAAAAAAGTATTAAGTTGATAAAAAAGGGTGCTGAAGCGGATTTACTTGTTCTCCCCGAGCTGTGCAATACAGGTTATTTATTTGTTGATAAATCAGAAGTAAATCGTTTAGCAGAAACTATACCGGATGGAAAATCAACAAAAGCATGGGAGCGTATAGCAAAAGAAACAAACACATTTTTGGTTGCAGGTATATGCGAGAGAACAGAAAATGGGGCTTTTTATAATTCAGCAGTTTTAATTGGTCCTGACGGTTATATAGATACTTACAGGAAAATACATCTATTTGACACAG
The DNA here is from genome assembly GCA_034660795.1 of Promethearchaeati archaeon. GTDB lineage: Archaea > Asgardarchaeota > Heimdallarchaeia > JABLTI01 > JABLTI01 > JAYEJY01. The sequence continues at coordinate 4,313 of JAYEJY010000284.1, forward strand.
AGAAAAAATTCTTCCAAGCTGGAAAAGGGCCATTAAAAATATATGACATATTAGATACAAAAATAGGAATCATCATTTGTTTTGATTGGATCTTCCCTGAAATATCTCGAATACTAGCTTTACATGGAGCTGAAATTATCTGCCATCCTGCTAATCTCGTTTTGCCTTACGCGCAACATGCAATGCTTACTCGCTCAATTGAAAACAAAGTTTTTACTATTACTGCTAATAGAATTGGAGTCGATGATCGTCCGAAATCAAAACTTGAATTTACAGGTATGAGTCAAATTACAAGTCCAAAAATGACTGCACTTGAAAAAGCTGAAAGAGACATTGAAGAAGTGCGTATCATAGATATTGATCCAAGTATCGCTAAAGATAAGATGATTACAAATAAAAACCACATTTTTCTTGATAGAAAAAGTGAATTATATAAACCATTATTAAATGAATATCCTTTAAAAGAATAAAAATTTTCAAAATGTTTATAGACAGAGATATCTATTTGATTAAAAAAGAGAAAAATACCTATTGTAGTAAAAAGGAATTACCCAAATGACGATTTTAATTACCGGTGGTGCAGGATTTATAGGTCAAAAGCTCGCGAAACGATTAAGTGAAGCTGGTGAAGAAATAGTTATTATTGATCCTGCTATTGATTCTATAGAAAATCCTTCTGAAAAGTGTATTTTAATAAAGGGTGATGTTTCTGATCTTTCGTTTCTTGAGAAAATATGTAAAGACTATAATTTTTCTGCTGTCTTTCATTTGGCTGCAATCTTACCGCCAAAAACTGAGGAAGATCCTTATGCTGCCTTCAAAGTGAATGTTGAGGGCACAATCAATATCATTAAATGTGCATTAAAAAATGATTTTTCTACTATTATCTATCCAAGCTCTGCAACTGTTTTTGGTCCTGATCGTCGACCACCTTTTACAGAGGAAGATTTAATGGATCCCTGGACTGTCTATAGTTCCTTTAAGATCTGCAATGAAATCATAGGATCAATTTTCTCCAAAAAATATGATATTAGTTTTCGTGCTGTTCGTCTTCCCGTAGTTATTGGACCAGGTAGAAGCAAACATTTAGGTATGACAAAATATCCAACTGAAATTATTGAAGAAGCCTTAGAGGGTCGTCCATATATTGTTGATGTACCGCCAAATACTAGAGTGCCTATAATTTATGTGGAAGACGCGGTTCAAATTCTAATTAATCTCTGGAGACTTGAGGATATTGATTTTGAAATCTATAATGTAGATGGTTTATGGGTTACTGCTGAAGAGATTGCTAAAGGGGTTAAAAAATACATCCCAAGCGCAGAAATTACTTTCAAAGAGCCTGAAAGAAAAGAAATCCAAAGTATTTTATCTGGTGTTAAGGAAAAACAAAAAGAAGGCCAATTTGGATTAAGGGGTAAACGACTTTTAGATGAAATCCTACAAGAATACATTGGACGAAAATAATAATTCTATAATTTATTCTCAAGATGCCGAAATTATCTATATTTGCTCAAAACTTTTTTCTTATTTGGTATTTTGTTTTAAACGTTTTAATTATTCTTTATTTTGCCTTTTTTGATCAACAAAAAATAAATTTTATCTTTCCATGCAAAAGCTATTCAAAAGATTGTTTCTATTATTAATTTATAAGACAATTATACTACTTTTGTGAAATAAAGTAAATTTATTAATTAGTTTACTATATTTTTAAAAAATTAATAGTTTGATGGCGGTTAAAAATGTCATTAGAACCAATTTTACAAAGTGTTGAGAAAAACCTCAAAGAAGGTAATATTAAATATGCGCTTCTGGACCTGAAAACTGCTAAAGGTATGCCGCCAAATGATTTTCGGGTTTTTTATTATTATGGTCGGTGCTATTTAGAAAAGAATGACTATGATAAAGCTGTTACCAATTTGAAAAAAGCTTATGAAATGAATCCTTTAGGACAAATAAGCTATTTTCTTGCAATGTCATATGTGAGAAATAAGAATTGGAAAAACGCTGTAGCCATTGCGGAAGACGGTTTAGAAAAAGGTCCTTCAGATACAATAAAAGGTGCATTATATTATCTTAAATCTGGGGCTCATATTGAATTAGGTGAGAATGAGAAAGCTATTTCTTCTGCAGAGAAAGCTGTTGAAATAAATCCTGATGACACGGATTATCAAAAGCATTTAGAGCGCTGTAAGAGTAAGCTTTAATTTATTCTTAAACCAATTCATTTTTTTCTTTTTTTCAATAATTCGCTATTTTCTAGTTTGTTTATTTTCTAAAAAAAACCTGAGTTAAAAACCACTTTTTTTAACTCAGGCTCGTTCCTGGATTAATTACTTGCTTCAATTTGGTGTTGTGGTTGTATTTGTTTCTCTTCTGTTTCTTGTAGCTGAAGAAGATAATCTTTCCGAGAAATAATAACCCATAGAAAATACAAAATGGGTATACCCGTATTGAATTCTACAAGACTATTAAAGAGAAGCACATCCCAGTGACTTGGTCGTATGTTGGCAATCCACAATGTAGATTCCATTGAAAAATGAATGAAAATTCCAACTAGAAAGAGATAACCAAAATACCACCAAGGAATTTTTTTAAAAAGTTTCCAATTTAAGGCTTTCAATAAAATTAAAACAAGATACCCTATACTTAACATGATAATTTGGCCAATTCTTGAATTACTCATATCCCGGGAAATTACTATTGCTGTATCATTCCAGCTGATATATTGAGAGAGTAATGCGATAGTAAGCCATCCTCCATACATAAAGATAGACCATAGCACTTTTTCTATAGGAGACACTTTTTCATCAAACATTATAGGTGCATAAGAAAACATTATCATTCCGTAAGTAAAGGAAAAATATAGTAGAAACAAATCTGGTTGAATAGGCGCATCAATATGCCTGGTACCTTTTAAATGAAACCATAAGACATCATCGGTGAAAAAAACAACTCCAAAACCAAATACACCAAACAATAAGGCTTTGAAATGTTTTCGAATAACTAGCAATAGAATCCAAATACTAACAAGTATTAGATCTAAATAGATGAAATCGATATCCATTAAACGTTTAACATTGTCGTACATGATATAAATCTAAATTACTTAAAATTATTTAATTTTTTTTGATAAGCAATGGTATTTACTCCTATAAATTAAATAATCAATCGAATAGCTTTTTAATGATAAACGTCTGGAAGAAAACTAGTGAAAAATATGCGCCTTTTTCAACAAATTCCATATATTCCAACTTCAGAAGAATTAGCTGATATGATATTTTCACAGTTAAAGAATATTAGAGTTACTCGACCCAAAGGCGCAAAATATCGACGTTCAGAACATTCTTTTTATAAAACACTATATTTCCGACAATTTCGATTTATTTTTAATGAAATTGATGAAAGACTAGAAACTATAGTGAAAAGCTTCCCGCAATTAGATATGCTCCATCCTTTCCATGAAGAACTCATCGATGTTATAATTGGCTTAGGTAATTTACGTGTTGCGCTTTCCCGCATTAAAAATTCCCGTCGAACAATTTCAAAAATACACAAAGATGTTTCTAAGAAACTTGGCTTTTCAAGAAATGCAGATGAAGCAAAACGTATTCGTCGAGAAGCTCTTGGTAGGCTTGGTTCTGTCATTGATCAATTAGCAAAACCTTTATCAGTATTAATTGAAGCCAAGACTAAATTAATTAAAGTTCCCGATTTTCAAGTAGACCAACGGACAATTGCTTTTGCTGGTGCACCAAATGCTGGGAAATCCAGTTTTGTAAAAATCGTTTCATCAGGTCGTCCAGAAATCGCATCTTATCCATTTACTACTAAGAATCTTAACTGCGGGCATATTAAAAGAGGATTTGAGACAATTCAATTAATTGATACTCCCGGACTTCTCGATCGACCAATTCATGAAAGAAATAAGATTGAAATGCGAAGTATCTTAGCTTTGAAACATTTAGCGGATATTATTATTTATTTATTTGATCCATCTATTCAAGCTGCCTTATCAGTAGAACAGCAAATTAATTTAAAAAATGAAATAAAAGAGGAATTTCCAAATATACCTATTTTAAAATATATCAATAAAAAAGACCTTTTATCTCCCTCCCAAATTAAAGAAGTAAAAAATAAAGTAGGCGATTTGGACCTAATAGCCACAATCCCCAGTGAAAAAGAACAACTTTTGAAGGTTATAAATAAAGCCCTATCATTGATTCCAGAGAAAAAATCATTTAAACAAGATATTAAGAAAATGAAGGAAAAAGAAAAAGAAGAAGAACCTAGTAGAGATGAGATAGAGTGGATTTTTCTTG
>JAYEJY010000285.1:0-8590 GCA_034660795.1 Promethearchaeati archaeon
ATTGTTGATGGAGAATTATCTCTCCGGTTTTGTCCCAATTATCCCAAAAAAAATTTTTATTCTACACCTGATGCTTTACTCGATTCCACACAAAAAGAATTTTACGCTATTGATTTAACTCATGAAAAATTTCAATCGATAAAAAATGACCCTTTTCTGGTAAAACTTGATTTAGGAGATGCTATTGCTGATAATACCTTAGCTAAAATAGCGGACACTTATGATTTCCAATCTAAACGCTTGCTTTCTGGATATTCGGGCAATGGTTCCCCTATTATCACTTTTAATCATCAATTAAAATTAAATACCTTCCCTATGGCTCAGATTGTTTCGAAAATTTTGGATATAGGAGAACGGACGATGGGTTGTTCTGTAGAAATTGAATTTGCTGGAAACTTTCGAACAACAAAATCTGAAAACGATAAATTTTACATTCTCCAAATCCGCCCTTTTTTGCAACAAGAAGAATTGATTAATGAAGATTTAATCTCTTATAAAGCCGATGAATTAGTGGCTTATTCTACACAAGTTTCCGGAAATGTTGTACAAAGAGATTTACACAATATTGTATATGTAAAACCAGCTACTTTTGATAAAACTAAAACCAAGGAAATTTTAGAAGAAATTGATGAAATAAATTCTTCTTTAAAAGAAAAAGGCACCCCCTATATTTTGATAGGTTTTGGGAGATGGGGTACGTCAAATGAGTTTCTGGGTATTCCAGCAAAATGGGATAATATTTCGGGTGTTAAAGTTTTAATTGAAGCATCTTTGGAAGATTTTAATATTGATTTTTCTCAAGGGAGTCATTTCTTCCAAAACATCATACATTCAAACATTGGGTATCTACATATTGATTATAATAAAGAAAGGGATTTTATTGATTGGAATTGGCTTGATCAACAAAAAGTTATTCGGGAGAAAAAGTTTGTAAAACATATTCGGACTAAAAAACCAATGACAGTAAAAATAGACGGGAAAAAGAGAATAGGATTAATCACAAAAGAACAAAGAGAAAGAAAGTTAAAAAAATTATGAAAAAACCACTTAATTAATTATTATGGAGCAAATAAAAATGCAATTATTCCCTTTACCAACCCCTTTAATTACTACAGAAGATAATTTACTGGATGTAATTATAGCTGCATTAGAAAACGCCCACCTTCGTTTAGAAGAGGGAGATATAATCACTATCGCCACGAAAATCGTAAGTATTACGAATAAGTTGTTAATTAAGAAAGATCAAATAACAGTAACCGAGCAAGCAAAAAGATACGCAAAAATAACCGGTTTATCAGAAGAATTTATGGCAATCTCTTTAGAAGAATCAGATGAAGTTATGGGTGCTACTAAAGGGGCATTATTAACAAAAAGAAATAATAATTTAATGCCAAATGCGGGGGCAGATCAAAGTAATGCGCCAGATGATTATATTGTTCTCTTACCAAAAAATCCAACACTATTTGCACATCAAATACGAGAACAGCTAGAAGCTTATTATCAATGTAAAATTGGCGTTATTATTGGTGATAGTAGGGTACAACCTTTACGACGGGGAACAAGTGGAATTGCATTAGGTGTTTCAGGATTTGTTCCCGTTATTGATGATCGTGGAAGAACAGATCTCTACGGTCGAGAAATGAAAATGACCCGAAGAGCTATTGCTGACAATCTTATGTCGGCAGCAGAAATTTTAACAGGTGAAGTTGATGAACAAATCCCTTTTGTCTTAATAAGAGATGCCCCTATTACTCTTTCAGATGAAGATTTAACTAAAACAATGTCAATACCACCCGATGAATGCATGTATTTTTGTGTATTTATGGGGAAGTGCAAAATTTAAGAAACTAGTTTTGATATTTTCGAGGGTTCCTTTTGACAAAAAATCTGTTTGAAATCATTCATCGATTGGATAATCACTATGGACGTAAAAAGTGGGAAAGGTGGCGGAAACCAATAGATGAATTAATACGTACGATTCTCTCTCAGAATACAACTGATACAAATAGTATGCAAACGTATGCCAATTTAAAAAATCACTATCAATCATGGGAAGATCTACTTGCAGCAGATGAGCAGGAAATTATTAAGCTTATACGTTCTGGTGGTCTTGCTAAAGGTAAAACAAAGAAAATTAAAAGAAGTCTTCATGAAATTAGGAAACGAGAAGGAAAATTGTCATTGGAATTTCTTGATAAATTCCCTTTACAAAAAGCAAAAAATTATTTGGAATCCTTATACGGTGTTGGTCCAAAAACTGCTGCATGCGTTTTGATATTTTCATTCAATAAACCTATTCTACCAGCGGATACTCATGTTCATCGGGTAAGTAATAGATTGGGAATTATCAATGAGAAAACCCCGGCAAAATCCCAGCAAAGGTTGAATCAGATTGTTCCCGATGAAGATAAATACAGTTTTCATCTAAATCTCATAGAACATGGTCGAAAAATTTGCAAAGCAAGTACCCCCAAATGTAATCAATGCTTTTTATCAGCTCTTTGTGATTATTACGCTGAGCTTTAATCTAGTCGAGGAAAAATAATTTATTGAAGAACAAAGCGAATAATTTTAAGCTCTACTTGACTATATTTCATGTTTAGTAATGTTATGCCATAAATGAGTTGATGTTCTTGCATATATCTGAGGGTTCTTTGACAACAAATGCATGGGAAGCTCCCACAATTATTAATTGGATTCTCCCAGCAATTGGCATTGTTGTTTCTCTTATTTTACTCTTTTATTTATGGCGGTATATTAGATATAGTAATGAAGCTGGACGTTTAAGTGAATTTGATGAACGGACGTTCAAACAACTGGTAAAAAAAGGTTCTGAAAAAGAAATTCAAGCGGTTTGTCCTGAATGTCATATCCCTATGCGAGTGGAAATCAGATATAAAGATCACCTGAAAGATTCCGGTGATTTTTTAATTACCACTAAATCCTTAGAGGAGACGCTTCATTCTCTTGTTGAATGTTATAGGATTACTGAAATCGACGCCCGTAGAATAAAACAATTTTTCAAAGATCATCCGGGCAAGGAACAACAGCTCTTCAAAAGGTATCGTTGTCCTAATTGTGAAAAAACTGTTGTCTTACCCTATCATGAAAAAGTTACTTCTAAAGAAGAAAAAGAATGACGTTTTTTTAATGCCTAAGTAAGAGTTTTAACTAAGTATTTTCCCTTTCTATTATCTCTGAAGGTGTATTGATTCAATGGAACCGATATTTATCTTTCTAATATTAATTCCTTTAGCTTTAATTACAGGTATTATTGCGTCCCTTATTGGTATTGGGGGCGGCATTTTAATGGTGCCGATATTAAATTTTATTGTTTTTGAATTTTTAGTTGAAGGTCTTAACCAAGACATCACCCTGGCAACAACTATTTCTAGCACAGTCATTATATTCACTGGATTATCCGGTAGTATTGCTTTTGCAATACAAAAGCGCATTGATTATATTGTTGGTTTGTTGTCCGCTTGTTTCTCTGTAGGTGGGGCCATTTTAGGGAAAACATTACAACCTGTTTTAGGAAATAAAATTTTAACAATTATTTTTGCTTGTTTGCTTATTCTTACAGCGATTAGAATGTTTGTCAAAATCTATGCTTCACGGAAAGATAAAGCAGATTATCCCGTTCCTCCACCCACCGAAGAAATGGGTGACTTGGACATTGAAGAATGTAGAATTAATCGTTCTAATGCATTGCAAAAACCTCTTACTCCTGAAAATGAGGAAGGATATGCTAATCTATCGATTTTCCATAAAATAATGAAGAATATCGTGTTTTTCTTTAAGTGGATAATGTGGATTTTTACTATCAAAACAATTGTTAATGATAATTTAGGTAAAAGATGGCAATATAATGTTCGATTCTATTTAACCCCCCTAGCTTTTGTTGGTGGTTTTGTTGCTGGCATTGCTGGACTGGGCGGGGGAATTGTCATGGTGCCAATTTTACATCTTATAATTGGTTTGCCAATTCATTTTTCAACAGCAACTTCAGCTTTTATCATGATCTTTTCTTCGATTTCGGCAGTGTCAACAGCAGCAATAAACCCAGAAATAACCATGACTGGTATTTGGTGGCCATATGTTGCTGGTTTAGCAATTGGAATTATTGGTGGTACACAAATAGGTGCTTTTGTTGCTAAAAAGGTTGATTCGAAAGCCCTTAGACTAATTTTTGCTCTAGCGCTTGTAGCTGCAGGCATATGGACAATTGTTAGGATATTCATTTAACAAGAATCCAATGGATATCAAAGTCATCAATGGAAAGTGTTATTAATTTCCATTCCATTTTTTCTTTTGTAGCAATATGTTAAGCTCGCTATGCAATGTTTGATATAAGAGGTTAATCAATGAACGAAGTTACTGATTTGCATGTATTAGCAAAACTTTCCTTGGGAACACCAGATGAAGAAGACGCATTTATTATCCGTGATAGCGAGACAAATGAAGTTAAATATAAAATTCATAATTTACGTGATTTACTCGAGGTGCTTGCTAAGATTTCTCCGCAGGAATTATTTCCTTCGCTTTGTCGTATGGAAGAAGGAAAAATCGAGTGTGATTTAGCATTGTGGGTACATTATGTTCTTGGAGACGCGACTCTTTCAGCTAAAATCTATAACCTCATTCACCAGTACAAAGATGATCCTGAGAAACTAAAATTAGAAGTACAAAATCTTTGTTTTAATCGTTACTTAAATTATCAGGAATTGACTAATTATGGTGAGGATGAGCTACTCTCCCTCGATGAAGAGAATAGTGATTCCCCAACAGATATTTAAAGTAATTTTTCTTATAGATTCTTATTCACCCATTTCTAGCTGGGGGTTCCTGTGAAGATAACAGAAAAAAATCTTCATGACAAGCAATGTCAGTTATGCGGTAAAAAAAAGCCCACTATTTCAGAGAAACTAGGGGTTTGTAAAGAGTGTATTTTAACAAAGCATGAAGAAGCTATGGAGATAATCTCAGCTGTTCGATTAGAATATCGCAAAAAATATGATTTAGTACCCTTCCCACCAAAATCTCCTGATGGCCTTTTTTGCGGGGATTGTGTAAATAATTGCATTTTAGCGGAGGGTGAAATAGGTTTTTGCAATTTAGTTAAAAATGAAAATGGAACACTAATTCGAACTGCCGGTGATGAAAAAAAAGGACTGTTTAGTTTTTATTATGATCCTCTCCCTACAAATTGTGTGGCAGCTGAATTTTGCCCGGGGAGTAGTGCTATTGGTTATCCGAAATATTCCTACAATAATGGACCTGAAATAGGGAGACATAATTTAGCTGTGTTTTATCAATCTTGTACCTATGATTGCCTTTTTTGTCAAAATTATCAATATCGGAAAGGGCTTCATATTTCCAATCCTTACCCACCAGAAGTTTTAGTAGAAGCAATAAAACCATTAACTAGTTGTATCTGTTTTTTTGGAGGTGATCCAGCTTCACAAATAAGGCATTCAAATGAGGTAGGAAGGCAAATACTTGAAAAAAGTAGAGAGGAAGAACAGATTCTTCGGGTCTGTTGGGAAACGAATGGTTCTCCAAAAACGAAATTATTCAAAGAATCAGCTAGAATAGCTCTCCAATCTGGGGGGTGTATAAAAATTGATTTTAAAAGTTTTGATAACCGTTTACAAAAAGCCTTATGTGGAGCTAATAATTCTAATACTTTCCAAAATTTGAAATTAATAGGTAAGTTGATAGAAAAACGACCCGATCTTCCATTATTAATCGCTAGTACACTTCTTATTCCAGGCTATATTGATGTTGAGCAGGTACGAAAAATTTCGAAATTTCTTGCCTCCATCAATCCCTCTATTCCTTACTCACTTTTAGCTTATTATCCAGCTTTTGTCTTGGATGATTTGCCTACCACTTCAAAAAAGCATGCCTACAAATGTTTAGAAGCTGCTAAAGCTGCCGGTTTAGAAAGAGTAAGAATTGGTAATAAACATTTACTACGATAAAAAAAGGGATTAGGGATTTATCCTAATATCCCGTAAAATATTCTGTCGTAAACGCCAAGGAGAAATCTCTCTTCGGATACGTTTTCGTTTTTCCCGTCTTGAAAGGAAATTTTCGGAACGATACCGTTCCAGATAATTGTAAGCTCGTTCCATAAGTTCGGATGCTGGTAAAATGGATAATTTCTTCTCAGGTTTGAAATTTTTACTTTCTGCCCATTCCGAAAAAGCATAAAAATCTTCGACAGTGAGTTTCTCGGAAACATAGGCACGGTCGTATGTCTTCAAACGATGAGCATTGGTTTCCTGTTCAAATTGATGTTTATGGGGCATAATCCATATTAATTTATTGATGATACAGGTTTCCCAAGTAAGGGAGAAACCTGCATTGCCAATAACTGCTTTTGCATTTGCAAGATCTTGTAGAAATCCTTCTCGACTTGTTTTCTTGAAAATAACATTGCCAATTTGCTTATCTCTATCAAATCCATAAACATGAAATGTTTCATGTGGTATTTGATTTAAGACCGCCGTTATTTTTTGGGGATCATGACGTGCAAGATAGGCTACATAATGAGAACCAAGTCGAATATCATATCTATTGAATTCAGGTTTCCATATTAATGGGAAGAGAGTGCATTTCTTAGAGGTTTTTATATCCGTCACAAAATCAAGGGTAAAGGCCCGGTTATAATGGGGGATCATATAAATAAAGACGAAAAGCAAGCCTAATTTATCATAGAATTTTCCAGGCGCTTTTTTTGCTTTAGGATGAAAAATCGAATGTTGATGATCAATACTAATTACTGGTTTTCGTAATTTTCGCCCAACTACTGAAGTTGACGATTCAAAATCAGTGAAAAAAGCATCATAATTCTCTTTCCGATCTAATTCAAGTACTTCCTTTCGCGTTTTTGCATAAATAGGCAAGCGAACAAAATGGTTACTTAAGGTTTTAGTAATAGCAACTTTATGGTTATTGTATAAATCAACTGCTCCTTTTTTATATAGCGTTTTTTCAGCCAATTCATGAGCATATTCGGGCGGTTTTTTTCCCGCAAAAAGAATATGGACCTCATGGCCATCTTTTTGGAGTTCAGAAATAAAAATCCGCGATCGATTTATATGGCCTTGGCCATTGCTATTGATGCCATATAATATTTTCACTATTGCCATCTCCTATAATGACTTTTACTGTTTTAATTATATAAATTATTTCCATTTAAAGCTTATAGATTTATATTTGCAAAATTAATTAACTTAGTTTTTATTTATTTAGCTTTCTTATTCTTACTAATTATTTAGCAAATACCTTTTAGGTAGTTGTTAAATTAAACTATCTTTGTTTTTTTCTATGATTAATTGGGCCTTTTTTATTGTTTTTTTAAGCGGGTCATTTAAAATCTTCTCAAACAAAGCTATATACTAGAATCAATTAAGGTATCTTAAGGAGAAAAAATAAATGAAATATAGAAAAGTTGGTAAAAGCGGCTTAAAAATAAGCGAAATAGCTCTTGGTTCTTGGATAACCTTTGGTGGAACAATTCAAGACAAAACAGCTAAAGAATGTATGACCACAGCAATTGATCATGGAATTAATTTTTTTGATACAGCTGAAGTATATGCTAAGGGAGAAGCAGAAAAAGTAATAGCTGATTTTCTAGCTGAAGGAACTATACAAAGAAAAAACTTGGTTATTTCTAGCAAAGTCTTCTGGCCCATGAGTGAAGATATTAATCGCTGGGGATTGTCAAGAAAAAACATTATGAATGCAATTGAGGGAACCTTGGAACGATTAAATCTTGAGTATATTGATATCTATTATATGCATCGGTATGATTACATGACTCCTTTGAAGGAAACCATTGCTGTACTTGATGATTTAATTCGCGCTGGAAAAATAAGGTATTGGGGAACATCGGTTTGGACAGCTGCCCAATTGGAACGAGCCGTAGCTGTTGCAAAATCTATGGGGGCACATAAACCTATTGTAGAACAACCAATGTATAATATGTTTTTTAGGCACATTGAACTTGAGATAATGCCTATTGCAAAGACTCACGGAATAGGGTTCACCGTCTGGAGTCCATTATTTCAGGGAATCTTAACTGGAAAGTATAATGATGGTATTCCAGAAGGCAGCCGTGGAGAAGAATCAGAAACTATAAAGAACTTCTTAACAAAAGAGAACCTTGCAAAGCTTGGAAAATTGGCTGAGATAGCAGAGCAAAATGATATCACGATGAGTCAATTAGCCTTAGCATGGATTTTACGACGAAAAGAAATTTCAGCTGCAATCATTGGAGCTACAAAACCTGAACATATTTCTGAGAATGCCAAAGCTTCAGGTATTCAATTATCTACTGATACCCTTGAGCAAATTGAATCAATTCTTGATACCCGTCCAGAATGGCCTCGAACCTATAAACCAAATTATTTCTATCAAGACAGAATGCGCTATCCGCAATAACTCTGTTTTTTTCTTTTTTTTATCTCCAATCAAAATATGCTTTTTGAGCATTTTGAGGAAGCCTAATATTAGTAAGATTAAAGATATCTAAGGACATTGTTTTTGGGAAAAATACAAAATTTGCCTTTTTCAATGGTTT
>JAYEJY010000286.1:0-8534 GCA_034660795.1 Promethearchaeati archaeon
TTGCCAGATATCTAGAAAAATATCTCAAGAAAGGTTTGTTAGAAGAAGAATGGATATCCTTATTAGACAGAGTAAGGGATGTACGCCACATGGATCAATATAATACAGTATATCACGCAACGGAAGAAGAAGCATCCTCTATTATAAATTCTGCGAAAAGTTTTGTAGATAGAATGAAAAAATTATTTGCAGAAACATATGAGTTGAAATGAAAATCATCATTTTTAAATATGAAAGATGAATTCAATGACAAGATGAAAATCTTAATGTTACTACCAAATCCGTTTACTCATGATCCTCGCGTCTATAATGAAGCGAAATCGTTGGTTAAAGTGCAATATACGGGATGACGGTATCAGTTAGTTATCAAAGAAAAAGACGGTGAAAATTGTCACCATAACGACAAAAACATCAAAATATATCGATAATTGTCACTTTGGTGACAAAAAAGTTAAATACACTCACCAGTTAATTTTAGAAGAATAAAATGAATGTAGAGGGACACAGGAAGAAGGTAAGAGAATTGGAAGGGAGTTTGAATAGACTACTTCCTGACCTAGATGGTGAAAATGTTGTCGCCATCGTGGAATTAACATATGGGATTTTGTTGCATTCAATCGCTGTTGGTATGGAAACCAAGTATGGTAAGCATTTAGATACTCATGTTGGTTTGCCTAGGGAGCTAAGAAAGGCAGGCGAAGGTGATATAGCAGAAATATTTGAAATGCTGGATACATTCCGAGTGGGTAGATGGTACGGTTCCAAAGGAAATGGAGACATTGTGGAAAGATGCTTAGATTTTATCAAAAAAGTTAAGGAATGGGGGAAGAATGATGGAAGAAAGATTTAAACAGCCAATCATCGATTTTATTGACGAAGCGGATAAAATTCCAAATCTTATTGGAGTGGTGTTATTCGGTTCTGCAGTTACTGGAGATGTTTCTAAGAAAAGTGATATAGACCTGTTGCTTGTTTTCGATACAAACCACAACCCTGAAATAGGGAAGGAAGCGGAGATAGCACGTGGGATAGCTTCCAGCATTTCCATAAAATATGACTTGGCTTATCCTTTCTCCTTCGTCTTTGTCAACAAAAAGGATATGAAGGAAATAGAACCAGATTTCCTTTGGAATGTATCCAGGGAAGGAATTTTGATCTGGGGAAAGCCGGAGGATATTTTAATGAAAGGTCCGCATCCATCGTTAGAACCGATGGTGCTGATCAAATATTCTGTTAAAGATTTGAATGAAAATGATAAAAGGAGATTATTAAGAACGTTATACACTTCTAAGAAAAAGTTGATAAACAAGAAAAGCGAGAGAGTAGGACCAGGAATTTTGTTAATTAAAGCGAAAAAATATGAAGAAATAAAAAGATTATTAGATGCGTTTAACGTTAAATACTCGGTTAGAAAAATATGGGGACATTAATCACTTGGGTGACAAAAATTGGCAATTATATTAAAAGAGTTAAAAAATGTAACTTCATTGACAAATAAATTGGATGGGTGAGAAAATGAAAAATTGGTTGCATGAAAAATTATTTGTCATCGGATATACCTTTAAGTATAGAGATTTTCTAAAATGGTATAATTTTGTAAAGAAGAACGAATTTGAATCTTATGAAAACTTAAAGAAATATCAAGAAAAAAAGTTACGGAAATTAATTAGTTTTTCATATGATAACATACCTTATTATTTCAATCTGTTTAAAAAATTGAATTTAAGACCAGAAGACATCCAATCGATCGAAGATTTACAGAAACTTCCTATCTTAACAAAGGAAATCATACGAAATAATCAAAAAGATTTCATTCCTAATAATTTAAAAGAGCAAAAATATATCAATAACTCGACTGGAGGCTCTACTGGGCATCCACTACACTACAGAATCTCAATAGAAGATCGAACATTAGGTCATGCTATAAATAATGTAAATTGGGCCCGCGCTGGATACAAACTAGGAGATAAAGTAGCAGTCATAGCTGGTTCTTCACTTATACCTTCGACAAAATCCAAATTGATATCTAAGGTAAAAGCATTTACAATAAATCGTAAATTTTTCTCTTCCCTTGATATGAGCGATAAATACATGTATAAAATTGTGATTGAATTAAATAAGTTCGAACCAAAATATATATATGGATATGCATCTTCAATTTATTTGTTTGCCCGGTACATCAGAGATAGTGGTGTAAAAATAGATTTTCATCCAGAGGGAATATTTACAACCGCAGAGGTCTTATTCGATTTTCAGAGAAGATTGATTAAAGATGTATTTAATTGTGAGGTGTTTGATCAGTATGGATTGAATGATGGTAGCGTAAGTGCTTATGAATGTGAAATACATAAAGGCCTTCATATTGATATGATAAGATCTATTATGGAAATTGCTGATGATAACGGAAATCAGTTGCAGGCTGGAAAAGAAGGGCATATTTTAGCCACAAGTTTGTATAATTATGCGATGCCATTTATAAGATATGATACAGGGGATCGAGGAATATTGTCAAATGTTGAGTGTGATTGCAGGAGAAAACTTCCATTGTTAAAAAAAATTGTGGGTAGAACCACCGATTATCTGAAATTTAGCAATGGCTCAATAATAGGAGCCCCTGTGTTAACAGTTCTTTTTGGGAAATACGACATAATTCAATACCAAGTTATTCAAGATTCTCTAGATTCAATTTTAATAAATATTATTAAAGGCAAAAAGTATAGCAATGGCAATGAGAAGGAAATTAGGAATATATTTTATAAACATGTTGGAAAAATTGATATCAGATTCAATTATGTAAAAAAAATAGAAAATACAAAAGGAGGAAAGTGGAAGTTCATTATAAGAAAGGTGCAAGATCATGAGTGAGAAGCACAATATAGTACTTCTTGCAGTGGGAGATATTATGCTTGGGGATCAGGCAATATGCATGGGCCGTGGTGTAAACAGTGTGATAAAAGAGAAAGGCCCAAATTTTATTTTTAAAAAAATAAGAGGTACCTTAAAAAATAAAGATATCTTGTTTGGAAATCTAGAAGCAATACTTTCAAAAAAAAATTTACGAAAGCCATCATTACATTCTAGAGAACTGCGAGGAGATCCTAATTCGGTGAAAGGTTTGAAATATGCTGGTTTTGATATTTTATCTTTAGCCAATAACCATATTTTACAACATGGTGAAGAAGCTTTATCAGATACTATCCGTGTTCTAGAAGAAAACAACATTAATTATGTTGGAGTTGGCAACTATGCTAGAAAACCGTTAACAATTGAAGTTAAAGATAAAAAGGTGTCATTCTTTGCTTATTGTCTAATAAGAGAACCAACTGCTTTCAACAGCGTAAAAACAACTACTGAAATATTAGAAGATATACGAAGATATAAAGACCAAGGAGACATTAGAGTTGTATCTTTACACTGGGGGACAGAATATATGCCATATCCTTCACAAGACCAAATAGACTTAGCTCATCAAATAATTGATGCTGGTGCAGATATTATTCTAGGACACCACCCTCATGTTTTACAAGGGATTGAGTATTATAAGAAAAAAGTGATAGCATATAGTTTGGGAAATTTTGTTTTTGATATGTGGGAAAATAATTCCCGTCAGAGCGTAATCCTTAAATTAACTATATCTGATGAGAAAAAAATAGAAATATATCCAATTCCAGTATGCATAGACTCTTTCTGTAGACCTGTATTGGCTAGAGACAGAGAATTTAAAAATTTTTTAGGTAGTGATAATTTTCAATCAGTTAAAAAAGCAGATAAAGAGGATTATAAAATGAAGGCCGGTGAAATTCACAAAAATATTGGAAGAGAACGTAGATACTATTTCCTAAAAAATTTTTATAGATATCCACCTCATATGTCCATACAATATATATTAAGAGCCGTTAGGCAACGACTTAAAAACCATAAATATCATTGATTTTTAGGGTTATGTTCAAAGAATAATAGGGGAATAGAAGTCCTCTTTATCAAGAATTTATTCAATGTTACTATGTTCTATCCACATCCAAGGAACCTCGACAACTTCTTTATGACGTGGTTGCCAATGGCCAAATCTCATATGTTCACCTAGCCTTTCACCATGATCCGCAGTTACCAATATATTGCCTTCAATGATATCAGCCAACGCGGATACAGCTTCTAATACAAAAATAAGATTATCTTTGTACAAGGAGCGTAATCCATTGAGACCAACCTTGTAGAATGCATATTGCATCGGGTAACGACATGGAATATGAAATAAGCGGCCTATAGTCCAGACGGTCACTTCTCCAAACCATTTTGTAGTCCGCTCTCCAATTATACGTTTAAAGACATCAATGATTTGTTCATTCCTATTGCCTACAGCTCCTGGAGAAGGGGTGCGATTTGTGTTCCACTTTAATTTTCTATAAGGGGCATGTGGTTGCATATAATGCAAGATATAACGCATACTATTGCCGTATTTCTTATATGCACGTAAAAATCCTTTATTAATATTCCAGGGGTTAACTGTGCTGCGTTTTTTATCCCACCCCCAGTTCCACACATCATCGATTACTGGAAAGTGATCTGTTGCCTTAAAACTGCCGACGGCAGGCGAAACTGTCTCAATCTTTGAATTTACATAAGGCGAACCAGATATATACACAATGTCTTCAAAAAATTCATTGCCAAAAACTGATAGCAACCACTCCATTGTACTGGTGCTGGGGGAAATCACTAGTTCCAAATTTGGTTCTGGAAAAAAATCTTTATAGATTTCTTTGAAGAAATCATATCGACAAGCATCAAGTATCACCAATACTTTCCATGGTTCTTCCATAATATCGATACCGTTGCCGTCTACCAAATATTCTTCTGTCATGCTAAAACTGAGAACATATCCGATTTAAATAAGTTTCTAAAGCAAATCTGATTTCATACGGTAGGCACGTTTTATTTCCTTCTTATCTCCTCCTTAACATATCTGAACATCTTTTTTACATTCAATGTATCCATCAAAAATCAAAGTCTTATTTGGCTCTGGTAATGCTACAAAGAAAATCGTTGAAATAGTCCAAAAATTTTGATTCATTCTTCAGTCAAGAAGTTAAGAGTACTCATCGTTTTCTCTACTTCATTAAATTCTGGGACAGTTGTTACGAGTTGTTCGAGTTCGCTTTTCCACATCTTTTCCTTTCTTTTCACCGCTTTGAATAATTCTTCTTCTTCAAATTTTTTGTTATAATAAGATAACTTATTATTAACAAGATCAATAGATGCTTTGACTCCCTTCTTTATGAGGAAGTACAGATCATAAAGGTCTCTCGATCTTTCTCTTGTAAATAAAGCCATTATCTTTTCTGCCATTATTTCAGATGGGTTCATCGTAGGTAAAAGATAGGGGGGAAGATCTTTGTAAATTGGTACAACGCTATTCATTACTGGTGACAGTAATACTTCTTCCCTTTTTACTCACTTCTAAATTGATGTAAGTAAGGCTTTTATCTGTTCCATCATATAAAGGCCCTTTTGCTCTAACTTGGAACGTTATACTCATTTCATCCTCTTTTATTTTCTTTTTTGTTGCTTTGCACCCAAAGATATTCATCCCAGTGAGCGCCTTGTCGATTATCGTTGTGAATTCGATTTTTTTTGATAGAGTGAAATCCAAATCTTCGCTAAATCGATTCAAGCCATAAGTCTTTTGAAGTGCGGTACCGCCTTTGAACACCAACTCATTGCTTATTCTTCGATAAAAGTTCATCAGAAATAGATGTTGAACGTAATCTTTCTCTATCTGTCCCAAATTAAATCCCGTTATATCCTTGTAAGGTAAAAGATCATTCCTTGTTAACATTATAACGCCTCATTTATCTTTATCATCCATTTGCGATTACTTTTTCCACCAGGTGGCAATAGAGGATTCAATAGATCATATCGTTTGTTGATATGGCTTTTTATTTTTTCGTATATATCAATACCATTTAAATCGAGTAAATATCCTAACCTTTTCAAGGTAACGATAGAATCCATTTTTAATGCATAATTTAATATTTTCTCAATATCGATACCATCGAAAGTATCCATGATTTTACTTATAGGGCAATATTTTGGCATAAACAAACTGTCAACTATAATCTTCTCAATTTCACCGATAAATGCGTACCCATTGCCTATTTTTTCCTTTCTATAACCAAACAATCTTTTTCTGTTAAACTTTACAAATGTTATTCTACTACCATAATTGATAGCCTTCTTGGATACGGTTGTTACTATTTGAATACTTATTGGTATTTGTGTCGTTTTGTGATAAAATGTCAATCCAGATAAAAATGAAATATAAGAAGGAATAACCAAATTTGTGGCCACTACGAGAGAATCGGCATCTGGTAATGTATATTTCCCCTTTTCTATCCTATTTATTACTCCTCTATTCTCCAACCGTTTCATGTAAAGGGCGGCATATCTTCTGTCTTTATGCAGGATGCGTGATACGTCTGGTATGGTCAGGATGCTTAAATTAAGATTTTTTATCTTCTCAAGGAATTTTCGCTCATTCATCAAGGAAGATAATATAACTGTTCTTTATTAACTTTTTGTTAGTTGATTACTATCAAAATTGATAGTTTTGCATCAACAAAAAGTTACAAAGCCTCCATTTAATGCTGGAAAGAAAATCGTTGATATTTTCAACAAATCAAGATACTTTTTATTATTTCCCCCTTATTTCATCCTTGATATATCTAAACATCTTTTTTATTGAGCGTGTCAATAAAGAAGTAAAAAATCTTTCTTTGTTCGATAGAGGTAACTGCTTCAAACAAGTTTTCGTTTTACGAAAAAGCACTGAGCATCCAGAAGCAGTTGAGTCTGGTTACACTGATGTAGTTGGAACAGATTATGCAAAAGCAATGAAAGTCATTGACGAGCTTACTAAAAATCCTGTTGTGCCAAAGGGAAAATCTCATTTGGCTCTGGTGGTGCTGGAAAGAAAATTATTGAAATCTTTTAGAAAACTTTATAATAAATTATTCTATTTAGAATAATTGAAGGTTTGGATAATATGAAATTCTACGATAGGAAGAAAGAACTAGAAAAAATGGAAGATTATTACAATATGTCCAAAAAAAAATCAATAATGAGCATCGTTACAGGCAGACGGAGAGTTGGGAAAACAAGATTGATAAGGGAGTTCATAGAGGGAAAAGAAAACTCAATTTACTTCTTCGTAACGGAAAAAGAAACACCCCTTTTACTGGATGACTTTAAACAGCAGATAGAGAGCGTCATGGGTTATTCTCCCAGCTTCAAGAATTGGGAAGAATTCTTTAGATATCTCTCCAAAATAGCAGAAAGACACACAATCATAATATTTGATGAATTTCAGAATTTCAACAGAGTAGATAAAAGTGTGTTCTCAATCATGCAAAAAGAATGGGATGAAAACAAGGATTCCATCAAAATGCTGCTATTATGTATAGGCTCCTATGTAGGATTAATGAAAAAAATATTCGTGGACAGCAAACAGCCCCTCTATGGCAGAATAACAGGATCCTTTAAAATTGAACCTTTTACCTATCTGCAAACTAGAACAATTCTCGATGATATTGGGTACAAAAAAGAGGTAGATAAAATATTGATGTACAGCATATTTGGTGGAGTTCCAAAGTACTACGAAATCTTAGAATTATTTGGTAGAAAAGACGTTAAAAAAATCATAAGAGAAGCTTTCCTAGCAGCTGGTGCACCATTGCTGAATGAAGGATATGACATACTGATAAGAGAATTCGGTGGGTCTTACAGAATGTATTTCTCAATACTGGAAGCCATAAGTCGGGGAAAAAGTACAGTAGTGGAGATAGCAAATGCTGTCGGCTCATTACCAACGACTCTGAGCAAGTATCTGTCAGAATTAGTAAATGAATATGACATCGTGGTAAAAAAGATACCTGTTACAGAAATTGAATTCAAGTCAAAGAAAGGAAGATATTTCTTGAAGGACAACTTATTAAAATTCTGGTTTGAGTTCATCTACAAAAACAAATCGTTTATGGAAATTGGAAACTTTGATGCAATCCTTGACCAATTTAAAGAACAGATGAATGCCTTCGTTGGAAGAACATACGAAAACGTAATCCAAGAACTTATGATCCATTATAATAACAGGAAACTAAAAAATCTCGATGTATCGTTTAAAAAAATAGGTTCGTGGTGGGATAGATCAGGAAATGAAGTAGATGTGTGTGCCTTTTCTGATGAAGAAATGTTGCTTGGTGAGGTGAAGTGGGGAAACAAAAAAGTTGATGTTAATGTAGCAGAAAGTCTGGTAGAGAAAAGTAAACTCGTAAATTGGAAAGGTGAAAAACGGTACATGCTTTTTTCAAAAAATGGTTTTACAGAGAAGTGCAGGGACTTTGCATGGGAAAAAGATTTTCTTTTGCTTGATATAAAAGACGTCAAAGAAGCATTTGAGAGCTCATTCAGATAAGGGAGAATCCATTAGTTGAATCAAAGCAATGAAAGTTGTTGGAATTTGCTAATAATCCTATTGTGCCAAA
>JAYEJY010000287.1:0-8474 GCA_034660795.1 Promethearchaeati archaeon
ACCTAAAGCTAAACAAGCGTTTGAATATACCATAGATTGGTTGGATGATAAAGCTTGTGCCCGTAAAAGCGGACTAGGAACACCTTTACCATGGGACCCTGAATGGATTGTAGAAACACTATCTGATAGTACAATCTATATGGCATATTATACAATAGCACGAATTATAAACAACCATGAATTATCGGCTGAACAATTACCAAATGAATTATTTGATTATCTCTTTCGAGATGCCGCTACCTTAAAGAAGGCTGTAAAAAAATCAGGATTAGAAAAAAAACTCGTAAAAGAAATGAAGGAAGAATTTGAGTATTTCTATCCTCCTGATTTCAGAGCAAGTGCAAAAGAACTTGTTTACAATCATTTAACATTCTATATCTTTCAGCATTTAGCTATTTTTCCAGCAAACCATTATCCTTTAGAAATTGAAGCTAATGGTATGATAATGATTGAAGGAGACAAAATGAGTAAAAGCGCTGGTAATTCAGTTACTCTTAAAGAATTAATGGATAAATTTGGCGTTGATCCTACTCGTTTCGCTCTTGCTTATTGTGGTGAGGGGATAGCAGATGCAAGTTTTCGATACGCAGATGCTGAAGCTGTCAAGAAACGTCTAAAAAGTATCTATCATGAATTAACTACGACTAAATTTGCAAAAGAAGAACAAAAAATCGACAAGTGGATAATTAGTAGATTACAACAAAAAATTCGGGAAACTAAAGACCATTATGCTAATCTGAGGACACGGAGTGCTATAAGCACTGGCTTTTTCGATATACTCAATGACTTGAAATGGTATGAAACACGGTCAAAGTATAGGAAAGGGCCTGGATATAAAAAAGCTTTAGTTACATTAGTTGATTTAATGACACCCATAATTCCGCATTTTGCAGAAGAGATAAATGATGTCCTTAATAGAGGGGAATCGTATGCTGTTCTACGATCATTTCCTAGACCTTTGAAAACAAAAGAAAACCAACGAATCGAACAACAAGAAACCTATGTAAAAAACGTGAAAGATGACATAAGTGGCATCCTAAACGCCATTAAAAAACAAGAAACTAAAGATATCAAAAGCATTCAAATTTTCATCACACCAAGATGGAAATATCAAATTCTTCAATTATATAAGCAAAAACCTAAGAATCTTATCAAAGAAGCAATGCAAAAAGAAAGTATTCGTAAACATGGTAATGAAGCTGTAAAATATGCAAAAAAACTCTTAAAAAATCCAGGAATAACCTCATTTGATTTAACACCACGCTCAGAAAGTAGTGCTATAAAAGATGCTATCGATTATTTAAAACAGGAATTTTCAGTTGAAGAAATAAAGGTAATCTCAGCATTGAAATCAAACCATCAAAAAGCTAAAATTGCTGAACCCGGAAGACCTGGTATTGCATTGAATTTTGAATGATAACAAGTTCTCATTCTATTCTTTTCTTTTCTAACGAGCTGAAATAGTGTGGTAATTTGCTTTCCAAGATACAATCAGAATTTGGGATATAAGGTTTTATATCTAAAATTGGTGAGTCCTCAATAGCATCTATCCGGTCAATATATATTTTATTGTTATCAATTTTTTCTAATTTTACAATAGTTAAACCAATTGGATTAGGTCTTGCTGGTGATCTACAAGCAAAGACACCACTTTTTGGTGGAGGTTGTTTTTCATTTTGAACTCTCGGGTGTACTTGTAAAGTTTTTCTTCCTTCTTCTGTATCACGTTTATGAATCCACCATAGAACTATAATATGTGAGAATCGATCCAGATTTAGGATGGCTGGTTTGAATTTATCTTTTAATTCAATCCACGTTTTATTAGTATTTTTTTTAATAACACCTACTTGCTGTAAAAGATATTGTGTATTTTCCATTTTATCTTACCACTTTGTAACTGTAGAATGTTTTTTATTTCAATAATACTTTTTATTCTTACTATATTAGTATTTCAAGAAATTGTATGATCAGCTTTTGCTTTAGTTGATGTAACTATGACAGATAAACGTTTTAGAACCACACTTTGGGCTATATTAATAATTTTCATTATTCTATCCTCAACAGCTTTAACTTTTCTTGTATTCTGGGTACCCCGAGGAGAAGGTGGAAAAGGAATCCGTATTGCTATCTTAGATTCGGGTATAAACCTTGATGCCTCTATAAGCAATATTAATGTAAAAAGAGAGTTAGATGGAAATATTATTTTAGAAAAGAGTTTTGCAACACAAGAATATGGTTTTGAAAGAAATTATACAATAAAAGATGATACAACAAGCTATCATGGAACAAGAGTGGCATTAATTGTTGGTGGACGTTCCGAAGGTATAGCACCTGAATCTGAGCTGGTTATTGCCCGATGTACAGATAGTGATGGAACCGCAACTTATGCAGCCTTTTATGCTGCTATACAATGGGCTATTAATGAAGCAAAAGTTGATATTATCAATATTTCTATTGGCGGGGGCATAATCCTTAATGACACAACTGTTGAAGCTATAAATCAAGCTGCAACTGATAAGGGAGTTCTTACTGTTGTTTCTGCCGGTAATAGTGGTGACTCATATGGTTTTTCTAAATCCTCTATTGAAGGACCTGGTGATGCACTCCAAGCAATAACTGTTGGTGCGTATTCTGGGGATTCTGTTGCGTCTTATAGTAGCGTTGGCCCCCTAAAAGATCATCGATTAAAACCCGATTTAGTCGATTCTGGATATTTTTATGGAGCTATAGGAACTAGTTTTGCTGCCCCTCGTATTACTGCTAAGGCAGCAGTCTTAATGTCATGGTGTAAGGAGCAAGGCTTTAAACCTACACCTGGTTTAATCAAAGCATCATTAATGACAAGTGCTTCTCAAACAAGTGATTTTCAAGTTGAATTTGGTGGAGCAGGTTTACCCGATATTGATTTGGCCAAAGAAATTATTTCTGATGCTCAACGAATTAATGGAGTTTCTATTGTAAATCATGTTTCACCAGATAATCTCCCTTTTGGGTTGTCCAAAGTATTTCGGGGAGATGTATGGCATTTTCCACTTACATTAGTCTCTCCTATAGAACAGTCATTTACAATCACTACCTATTCTGAGTCTGGTGATTCTATCATTTCTGTTCCTTCAAATGTCATTGTTAATCAAAGTGGGATAATTGATTTGGTATTCACAGTTCCGGAAGATTTCACCCTCGGAACTCATGAAGAAACTGTAACTATCGAAGGTTTATATGGTATTGATCTTGAATTAGTGATTTCTGTTTCTATTTTAGAACCTGATATTAGAATAGGATTTGATATTTACCATAGCCTATGGCAATTTGATAACTTATTTGGGCAATTTTCTGAACTCCGAGAATACCTAGCAAATGTTAATGTCGCTTTAACTGAATTAACCCACCCCGATAATTATACCGATTTAACGCCCTATGATTCAGTAATTATGGCGGATAGTTGTAGCTATGGTTCTGTCTATAATACCACTACAAATTCAACAGCTGCATTTTCTCGAACTATTGCGAATGAAACTATTACATCGTTAACAAATTATGTTGATTCTGGCAATGGTTTATTTATTATTTCCACCTCAAATAGCTCCTCTAATCTAAATGCCCTTAATTCTCTTGTGAATCAATTTAACATGACAATAGAAGAATCGACAATTCCACCGATTATTCTCTCAATTAATAATGACTATTCTCCTATCATTATCGATAATGTTTCACTTAGTCATCCCATAACCAACACAATTAATAGTTTTGATTATATTGGTTCAACAATCAATATTACAGGATCAAATGTTGAACCTGTGGCATGGTCAGCAGTTAATGTAAGTGACGGAGGAGCTATAGAAACTGTTTATAAAATTGTATTAGCAGCTTATGAAAATAGTTATGGAGGGCGAGTAGTTTTAACAGGTTCAAATTTCATGTTTGATAATTATGGTTTAAACAATTTGTATAACCCTTCAACAGAGAATTTAGAATTATTATATAATATTATTGAATGGATATCAAACACTAGTTTAGCAATAGATTAAAAAAATCTTAGAAAAACATATTTTAAAAAATACTTTATTATCCCACTATAAGTTATAAAAAATCAACACTTATTAAAAGAGAAAAGCAATAACATTATTCTTTTTATCAACCCATTCTATGTAACCTTTATCATCCATTATGTTAAATATTTTTATTAAATCCTCACGCGGTATTGTACTCCATGATTGCTCTGCTTGTTGTATATCATAAATGGTCATTACTCTATCAGCACCGACTGCTCTTCCTGTTTTAATAGCCCATTCATATATTATATCTGCCCATTCATCAAGCGTTCGCCAATATAATCGTAATCTAATTTTCTTCTTATCCCACCAAATTCCCCACTCTTGGGCTACAATATAATCACCGATTTGTTGTAATTGTTCCTTATCCAATCCTTTTTTTATACTTTTATTATTAAAGGGATATTTGGATCCTTCTTCACCAATATGCATGATATGCATAATATTTATTCTGGCATATTCTAGAATGAAATTTGACCAATCAGACAACCATGAATCAATTTGTTGTTGTATATGGGGAGTCACATACATCCATGGTTTATCAATCCATTCTGGTAAAATCTCTTGTAATTCCTTTTGAACACCTTCTCCGAGATCATATAAATCCTCTCGGGAGATAGCCACATCTGATTCAATTAATTGCTCAACTCTTAGGATAGCATTTTGAATTTTTTCTTCGGTTGTTGTTGGATTTTCAATTAAAGAAATAGTGACTGTTGCTTCTCTTGGCGGTTTGGTCTTTGATTTCTTAACTTCTGATTTTCCAGCTTTTTCTGGCTTTTCTTTTATTTTTGTCTGCAATTGTTGTTTTTCTTTTTGTGGTTGCTTTTTTGTCTTCTTTTTTTCTTTTTTCTTTGATTTTTCTTTTTCTTTAGGTTTTTTTACAGACAAAATATTAACCCTCAAATCATTTTGTTTACGTTTTTCTAAAACTCGATTCTTAGTGAATTATATAACTTATCACTCTTTTTTATATTTGTCCTAACTTGAATTAGTCTAATTTTTTATAAGCTTCCAAATTCTTTTGCCCATTCTCGATGTTGAAGAAGTTCTTCTGGTGCAACACTTGGTTTAATCTTATTAAAGGCTTTAATAAAATCATCAAGCGTAACCTTCCTAGCTGTAATTTCAGGGTTATCTAATGCACCTGATGTATCTAAATCACGAACAGGCATCATCACTGCTTCTCGACATATCAATTGAATATCTCTACCTGAGTAGCCATCACTCATTTCACCGATTAATTCAAAATCAACTGTTTCATCACATTCGACGCCACGAGTATGAATTTCGAAAATTTTTGAACGTGCTTTTAAATCTGGTAAATTTATATATATTCTCTTTTCGAATCTACTCCTGAAAGCGGGATCTAATTCCCATGGAAGATTTGTCGCTCCTATAACAACAATGCGATCTGTTTTCTTTGTTGTAACACCATCCATTTGAGTCATAAAGGTGGTTTTTACCCGCCGCATTGCATCATGTTCTCCTCCTCCTCTTGTTGATGCTATACTATCTATTTCGTCAATGAAAATTAATGATGGTTGTTTTTCTTGAGCTGATTCAAAAAGCTCCTGTACTAATTTTTCTGATTCCCCTAACCATTTAGAAATAATACTTGAAGCACTAACATTGAAAAAAGTTGCATCTACTTCTGTGGCAACTGCCCTGGCAAGTAAGGTTTTACCTGTACCGGGTGCTCCAAAAAGAAGGATGCCTCTCCATGGATTTCTTGCTCCTTTAAATAAATCCGGTCTTTTCATTGGTAAAATTATTGCTTCCCTGAGAGCGCGTTTTGCATCAGCTAGACCAGCAACATCACTCATTTTTACATTGGGTTTTTCAACCACGATAATATCAGATATTGCTTCATGGAGTTCTTCATCTTCCTCCGAACTTTCACCAGAACTTCTTGATGACCGACCTTTCCGACCGCCCGCTTCCACACGTTGGATACCTGTATCCTTCAATTCCTTTGCTCGAGCAATATATTCTTTTGCTTTTAAAAAGTACATATTTTTCAATTGAGGATTACTAGTAAAGCTCATTAATTGTTGCAAAATTTCCGCTGCTTTTAAGTAATTTTGATAAGCGCCCTTATAATTACCTGCCCTATCTTGTTCATAGGCTTTTTGAGCGTATTTTGAAGCGTATTGATATAATTGTGAATTACTCAATTTAATTCTCTCGCGTTGTACTTTGTTTAATTGTTTCTATTGGATTATTAATTAGCATTTCTTTTTTAGTTAATTAAACTGAAAAACCCTTTGAAATAGTCTTCAAACTAAGAGGAATCAAGTATGGGTTTAGTTATTAATTATTATAGAAGGTTCTCTTTTCAAATTTATTGATAAAGGCAGATATTATTTTATCATTTTTAATCCAATTAGCAGATCCATTATATTTGTTCCAGTTGGACCTGTAAATATTAATCCATCTATTTTTTCGAAAAAATGATAAGAATCATTATTTTTAAGATATTTTATAGGATTCATTTGTTTTTCTTGTGACTTTTTAATAAGGTCTCGATCAATTAATGCGCCAGCTGCATTTGTTGGTCCATCCTTTCCATCAGATGCAATAGCAGCAAATATGATAGAGGAATCTTTTGATAAATGAGTACATGCAGATAAAACCAATTCTTGATTTCTCCCACCCTTTCCTTTACCAGTAATTTTTACTGTCGTTTCACCACCACCAATCAGAATTATCCCTGGGTCTGAGCTTTTTAGTTCATCAATAAATTCTCTTGCCGTTTTTAGAGCGGAACCACTAATGGTTGTTGAATATATTTTTGCTAAATATTTCTTCTGAAGAGCTAATTTTTTCATAGCTTTACATGCTTTGGAATTTGAAAACACAAGTATATTTTTGACATGTGAAAAATTATGGGGAAATTTAGGTGTTTCATCCAATTCTCCATGAATACCCTTTAGAATAAGGTGTTTAGATGAATCTGGTAAAGTTTTAAGCAACTCATATTTTTTAACGATTTCTTGAACATCCTCCCAGGTGGATTCATCTAGAACAGAAGGACCTGAAGCAATAACATCCAAATTATCATGTATAACATCACTAATAATGAAGGAAAGAACCTTAGCTGGTTTGGCTTTGATTGCTAATTTGCCACCTTTTACTCTTGATAAGTGTTTCCGGAGAGTATTTATTTCATGGATATTTGCTCCTTTTTTAGTAAGTATTTTAAAAAGCTCATTGCTTTCAAATAAAGGAAGTCCCTTTATGGGTAATTCCATCAATGCAGAACCTCCACCACTAATTAGGAAAATTACAAGATCTTTAGTGGTTGTTTTTTCCAGTAAATTAAGTATCCTTTTTGCACATTCCATGCTTTTTTCATTACTTAAAGGATGAGAAGCTTCTACCTCGTGTATTTTCTTTAAAGTAATTTCATTACTAGCAATTTTTTTCGGAACACAGATAATCCCTTCAGTAATATTATCCCCAAACAAATCTTCAATTGCTAGAGCCATTTTTCTAACAGCTTTCCCAAAACCAATAACATATATTGAATGAAAATTACTTAATTTATCAAAAAAGCGATTTTTTAAATAGATTTGCTCAGAATCTAGTGAAAGTATTTTTGTAATCGATTTATATGGATCTGCTGCTAAAATTCCTTGTTCAAGTATTTCTAAGATATCCTTCCTTTCTTTTCTAAGAGAAGATGTTGCATGTTTAATGAGTTCATTTTTATTTTTGATAATTTTTTTCTCTGCTGGTATTTTTCATTCCCTCATTATTCAATTTGGATTGAACCTTTATAGTAATTTCTTCTGGAAAGAAGCATTAAAATATGAAAATCAACTTTTGTATTTCTCAGCATAAGCATAAGGAGTTTGTTGACTATTCAATTTCGTACAATAAATGCATTATTCAATCAAAGATTCTTATTAGGTATGTATGCACCCATTGTCCTAGAATTTGTGGTTTATGCAATTTATTTAACTGCGAAAGGTGAACCCTTGAATTGGGGAATACTTTTCTGGGCCCTTATGGCTATTGCACCTGCATTATTTATTTACATCATATCACCTATACTTATTTATTATATTAGTGGAATTGGAAAACATTATAAACAAAACTTACAAGACCATATTGATTCTTTATTCATTTTTTCAGGTGATTTAGAAGGTATGGATGAAAAAACTAAAGACGAGATTTATAAGAAAATTGACAATCAGCTAATTCCCAAACTTGTAAATAATTTGCGTTTTACGTATATTGATTCATATATTAGTCGCTCACGACATAGTCAAAAAGAAATTCTTTTCACGAATTTTGAAACCTTATTTTTATTCTCAATAACTTGGTCAATTCTATCACTCTTTGATTTTATAGGAGTAATCATTCTTCATTTTCAACCAATTGTATTAGATTTTATTGTAATTGATACTATCGATA
>JAYEJY010000288.1:0-8367 GCA_034660795.1 Promethearchaeati archaeon
AATAGAGATGAAGTTGATATTGAAGAATTTAATTGTCCTTTTTCTAAGGTTGGAATTATATAAATATAAGTTAATGCAACAGAGGATACCATTAAACTAGTAATTAAAATTGTTGAAACTATATTAGATACACCGGAACGATTTTGCAAGATTTTTTTAAGGAGCATGGAAGTTTTTACCCAACCTTTTATTTGTTGTTAATTATTTTATATTTTTCTAAGTTAAAATTTTTCTGTTATGGAATAATCACTCATTTTTCTTAAATATTTGGAATATACTCTGCGATCATCATTCCATAATAACTGGGTGTTTCACGATAAACTACATTCGATTTAAATTGGTCTGAATTTATCATTCCCTGTAAAAGTAAAAAGCCAATATATCCACAACAAAGCGCTCTATCTAACATCCTAACTGAATCTTCAACTAAAATTTTTTCATCTAACGTTTTTGCCCAGGATTCCATATGTTGATCAAATTCTTCAGCCAGAGGTGAATAACCATAAGGCCCCTCATTTTGATGTGTATGAGCTAAATCAGCACTTATTATTATGATAACTTTTTCTTGTAATTTAGATAAGAATTTAAAAATATCTTGTCCAATATTTTTGCATTCATCAATCATATCTGGTGCTTTTTCATGTCTTCTCAATGGTTGAGAGAAAAGGATATATTTTGTTTTTTTATTTAATTCACGAATAAACCATAGAGGAACACTTTCTGCCCAACGTAAAGGAGCATTAGCGCCTTGATTAAAAGCAATAATTCCGGATGCAGCATGTTTTCGCTTTTTCAATAGATCTAATAGAAATTCACTATATTCTTGTTGAAAATTTATTTTAACTTGATAGTCGGAGTATTCTCCTTGCCATTCTGCACTTCCTTCGCCACTCTTATTCAGATATATACCAAAATCGTTACTAAGAGCAATACTATGAGGAGTAGTTAAAAAAATAAGTGAAGGTTCTAGACTCTTTATAGTTTCAGCTGTTTTTAACATTTTATTATGAAGTTCTTGAGCTTTTTCTGATATATTTTCTTTATTAGGGTCTAAAATAATTGATCCATGGGGTAAAATAAATGCTCCAACAACAACCATTTTGGATAATTCCTTTTAATCTAGTTTAAATTTGTTCAATAATTATTTTTTAAATTAAAATGTTTTTTGTTTATTCAGAAAACAATAAACCTTTATTAAATAAAATTAATTTTAATAGTATATTTCTACTTGCTTATATAAAATGCAGGTAATGATATATCTGTACATTTTTGTAACCATTTCTTGGTTCCTATTTTTGTTCTTATAGCTAATAAACCAATGTGGAAAATAGCTTTTATAGGGTCATTAGGAATATTTGGATTATATTGTTCGACTAATTGTTCACATGGACTATTAGAACATAAATCACAATGTTCTACTTCTTTACCAATTATACATTCATAAATGATACAATCAATCCAGAATGGTTTACTTTTTACATTAGAATAACCTTCAAAATAAACTGCTTAATTACTATGCAAAAATTCACATTATTCCCAAATCATTTTACATGGATAAGAATGAGTGTAGTTTTTATTTATGAAACCTTTCTCAAAAATAATGTAAGATGTTATTTATTTTTATTTTTCTTACCTATAGATGAAAATAATAGATAATCTCAACATAAAAAGATACTCTTATCAAAAATTTTCTGAAAAAAATTGACTGTTTTATTAGTAATAGTATGATTTTTAAATAAGAAACACCTTTTTATGTAAAATGAGAAGATAACTTACATATCTTTCAGAAAAAGATATACAAATTACTTAGAATAGAATCAATTGGTACTATAAAAAGGTTGAAGATTAATGTCTAAATTTATTGAAAAGTTTAAACTATATTTTAAATTATTATTCCTAAATCGGAAAAATTCCATAGTAATGTTTCTTGGTTTAGGTCTGAGTTTAGCATTAATAGCTGAAAGTTTAATGTTTATGTATAGTTTTCAATATGGCGCTTTTGAAGATTTTATGGGAGGAGCACCTACACAACAATTTACAATTACTGCTTCTGACTATGATATAAGCACTGTGGAAAATGCGGGAATCCCGGAATTAAATAGTCTCACAGAAGATGCAATAGAAGAATCAAATATGGAAGAAAGAATAAGTAATACTGATTGGTTTCTTGGAAAAGGATTATTTACAGTAGCAAAAATCAAAAGTTCAGGTTCTGAAACTATTTTATCACCTTTTAATATGTATGCTGTTCCACCAGATTATTTTAGTTCTTTTGAAAAAATACTTTATAATGGTACTCTCCCTCAAAAAATTAAAGATTGTATTGTAGTAGCAAAAACTAGCTCTTTTAATCGCTATAATTTAAGTCAGCTAGGAACATTCACTTTTTATACACCTGTTTGGGGTATGCAACCGGCGGAAGTTGTTAATTCAGATAATCCAAGTTTATATGCGACTATAAATACAAGTGGGATAATCAAAAAAGAAGATTTTGAAAATGTAAGAGGTATCCTTGAAAATAATTTTGAAGCAATGACTAATTATTTCTCAGAAGAATTTTTAATTACGACTTATACAAATATGTCAATATATTAAGTGAAATTGGTTATTATGGAACATATACTCAACCAATTGGTCACATTACTTTTGATCTAGATAAAATAGATTCCTTTAATATTCCAAGTGAAATTTCAAGAATTAACCAATTAACTCAAGAAATGACACGGGCTTTTGAAAATGCCGGGAAACAACCCTTCATTTATACCTATATTATTGATTCATTAAATGAATTTTATCAAGAGTTTCTCTTGTTTCAATTATTTGGTTTATTATTTATAACACCAATTATTGCAATGTCGATATCCCTAACGAGCTATTCAGCAAACCTCATGAAAAGACAGCAAAAGAGACAGATATCCAATATGCTTCAAAGAGGTATGTCACGGAAAGAAATGCTAGGCTTTTTAATATTACAAATGCTAGAAATGACAATTACTGCTATATTAATCGCTTTTGTTGTCGGGTTCTTCTTTACGCTGTTAACTACTCAAAGTGTTGGCTTTCTCAATTTTTCAGGATCAACATTGACACCTGCTATTAATATGATCGTTATAACTACAGTAATAGTTGGTGGACTAATTATCTCGGCGATTATAAATGCCGTGAATATTTGGCGGTTAAGTGATATATCTACAGAAGGAGCATATTCGGAACACAAAGATGAAAAACCTTTCTGGCAGATATATTTCATTGATGTATTCTTAGTAGTTGTTGGAATTGTCTTATGGATTGTTGTTGCATTTCAAATGAAACAATCCATATCTTACATTTTCGTGTACACATTAGGAACGATTGCACCAATTTGCTTAATATTTGGGGTTATTTTATTTATTGTCAGAATCTTTCCAATTATAATTAAGACAATTTCTAAAATTACCTGGAAAATTAAGAAACTTGGAATTATCAGCTTATCCAGTAAGAGAAGTTCTCGTAGAAGCTCAGATGTCACTCGGTCTTTAGTTTTAATAACTTTAACATTTACAATTATTTTCAGTTCAATGGTAACTATCGAATCTTATCGCGGATATGATAAAGAAGAAGCATATTACCAAGTTGGAGCAGATATTAGGATAAGAGGAATCCGCGTTTCTGATGATACTATAAAGAATCAAGTTCTAAGTATAGAAGGCGTTGATACTGGCACCTATATTCGAACGACAAGTCAAATAACAACCTATGGTGATGTATTATATTCCTATTTGGTGGTGGGCATAAATGCTACAGAGTTTTCAGAGATTGCATATATGGAAAAAGAATATTTGAATGGTGCAGAACCTGATGAATTCTTTAGCAGAATCACGAAAAATGATACTGTTGTTATGCAAGAAGATCAAATTGCAAAAATAGGCCTGAAACCCGGGAAGAAAATAAATATTATTTGTAATAAATACCCTGAAGGTCAAATTAATAAAACTCTGAATGTAATTGGTCAATACAAATATTTCCCTCGATATTATAACGAAGAACCTAATCCTGATGCAACTATTTATCGATTTACTATCATAGGAAATTATGATACGGTTGAAATGCTTGCTTATAGTACCATTGGTGAAACAGGTTTTATGATTGTAAAAGTAAAAGATGGTTATTCCATTGGTGCAGTTGCAAATAGAATAGAAGAAAAATTGGATAGGTCAGTTCAAGACGTCGATAGTATGATAACAACTTCTGAAGGAAGTTTGCGTAATACTATGCTATTTGGTTCATTAAATACTTCATTTATTGCATCTATAATTGTGACTTTATCAGCGATTTTACTTCTTGTTCTTATACAAGCCATTGAAAATGAACGAGAAGTCGTAACTTTAAAAGTATTAGGAATGGAACCAAAACAACTTTTCGGGATGTTCTTAACAGAAGCATTATCTTCTGTAATTTTCGGGTCTATAGCTGGTACTGGTATTGGAATACTAGGAGCCTATATGTTCTTTGAAATTATAACCTTCGAAACTGTTATCCCAACTCATGAACTGGTTTTTCCTGCATTTGAATTATCTATAGCATTTGTTATTCTAATTATAACAGCAATTCTATCAGCAGCAGGAACTGCTTGGCTTATATTTAGAAAGGATACTATAAAAGCAATAAAACGAATATAGTATACCTTCTTTTTTTTATTTTTTCTAAGTAAAAAAAATAAATTAATAATAAATAATATTTTTATATTTACTATTATTGAAAAAAAGTTGATACTTTATGTTAGATAAACTGATAGACAAAAGAAGATCCTATCGAGCACTAAAAAAAACTGAAATAACAACTAACATTATTGAAAAATTAGCAAAAACAGCTCAATTAGCTCCTTCTTGTTATAATTACCAGCCTTGGAATTTTATATTTGTATATGAAGAGGATAAACTTACAAAATTAAAAGAAACGTTAAGTTCAGGTAATGCATGGGCAAAAAAAGCTTCTATGATAGTGGCAGTTTTTACTAAAAAAGAACTAGATTGTATTTCGGGGAAAACAAGAGAGTATTATTTATATGATACAGGTATGGCTGTTGGATTTATGCTCCTAAAAGCAACTGAATTAGGATTAGTTATCCACCCAATTGCCGGTTATAGTGAAAATAAGGCTAAGGAAGTATTAAATGTTCCAAAAGATATGCAGCTTATTAATTTATTAATTGTAGGCGAACATGATAAAACATATGGAGGACTAACCGAAAGTCAAGTCGTCACTGAAAAAAAACGACCAAAACGTAAATCTTTGAATGATTTTGTGTACCATAAAACCTTTACTGAGAAAAATAAATGAATAAATTTCTTAATCATGTTTAGTTACGAAAATATTCATTAATCCTTCAGTTAAAAATAGAGTATAATATTAAAGAAGGTATTTTTAATGATTACATTTATTGATTGGATTTGGGCTATAATTTGCCCTCTTTTAGCTTATTTAATAGGTTCAATTCCTTTTTCCTATCTGATAACTAAATGGCGTTCAGGTGTGGACTTGCGAGAGTCCGGCAACAAAAATGTTGGTGGTCTCAATGCAATGATGAGTATTGGATTTGGTTGGGGAATTTTTGCAGGGTTTTTAGATTATTCTAAGGGATTGATTTGCCAAATCACAGTAATGATGATTAATTTCAATAATGAACCTCTAATTGCTGGCGGAACATATTGGGAACTTTCAATTAAGAAAATAATATATGTAATAATTACGGTGGCTGTTTTATTTGGTCATAATTATCCCATATTTCTAAATTTCCAAGGTGGAAGAGGAATAGCAGCAACTGTTGGAATATTAATTGTCGGAAATCCATTATTATTAATAGTTTTTGTTGTTGCCCAAGCAATTTTTACTTTCATAACGAAATATGTCAGACCTTCACAATTATTAGCATTAATAGTTGGGGTTCCAATTGCCTTTTTCTTAGATTTCTTTCCTCCCTGGATAATAAGAAATGGTCTTGATTCACCCTTTATCTTAGGATTATTAGTTACAGGAATCTCTATAGCTATTTTACCTAAAACACTCCGATCCTTTATTGATATGTTTAAAGGGAAAGAATATCGTGTTGGTAAGAAAGGTATTGTTCTCCCTGATGATGAAGAAACTACTCAATAAATGGAAAGATTTATTCAATGCTAATAGCTAATTAAAGCGATAAAAAAAATTACTAACGATTTGATATTTATGACACTTGTTTGGATTTGGGTAATTATTTGTCCCTTGATTGCATACTTGATTGGATCTATACCTTTTTCGTATATTTTTACTAAACTCTTTAGTGGTAAAGATTTACGAAAAGTAGGAACAAAAAACGTTGGTGGATTAAACACTATGGTTACCACAAATTTTACAATCGGAATTTTTGCGGGATTAATGGATTTCCTTAAAGCTTTAATTTGTGTTTTAACAGTTTTAATAATAAATTTCGACCAAAGTGTGCTTTTTGGTGAAGGAAAATATTATGAACTAACTTGGCATCGATTGATCATTATTTTAGTAGCAACATTTGTGGTAGCTGGTCATAATTTTTCCATTTATTTAGGATTTAAAGGAGGTCGAGGGTTAGGTTCATCAGCTGGTATTCTTTCCTTAATAAACCCATTAATATTGTTCGTTCATTTAATAGGGACTGCTTTATGGACTTTTACAACTAAATATGTAAGACCTTCACAATTTCTAGCTTTTGCTCTTACTCTTCCAGCAGCTTTTCTTATTCCAATTTATCCACCATGGATTGTTATGCAAAATTTTGACACCGGTTTTAGTGTAGGGTTATTAGTAATAGGATTAGCAATTGTTACTTTACCAAAATATGTTAAGCCTCTCTTTGATATGTTCAAAGGAAAAGAATACAAAATAGGTAAAAAAGAATTAACTGAGGAAGAAACTAACTAAAAAAGAAAAAAAAGAAGATTAGACGTATTGTTGACATGAGTCACAATACCATCTAGAATATTCTTGGATCCATCGTAATTCTTTACCACAGAAGGGACAAGTTGGTTTCTCTTCTTCTTGTTCTGCGGGTGCTGCTGCACTAGGAGGACCACTACTTGCCATAAAACTGGGTGGTGAGGGTGGTTCAGATGAAACTTTTGGTTGCTGACCAGCAGCAGTTTCTTGACCACTTAATTGAGACGCCAAATCACCTGATGGTGGTGCCCCTATTGCCGAAGAAGTGACATCATCGAGTGAAGATTCTGCACTTGGAGGCGATTGAGGTGTTTTCTTTCTTCGTCTTCTCCTAGTTGTTCCGCCAATTGTACCTGTTGTCATTGTTGAAGAGAATGAAAATATTAGTGTACCGCCTGCGAGGAAAAATGTCAATATAAATACAAGAATACTTATCAGCGTTATCCAACCAAAAGTTGTTAATTCACTTCCAGTATCATTGAGAATTTCATTCAAACTTAACAATTGTTCATATATTGGGGTAGTCCAAAAGGAAGTTTGTAGAGCAGTTGGTGTCCAACCTGGTAAGAATATGGGTATCATTATAAAACCTAATAAGGGCACTTCGTTTTTTGGTGCTCGTAGAATTCCAATATTCGTTAAAAGTAATAGAAGTGCAATAACAACAGCAGAGCCTATTTTAATAATATATAAAAGTGCTTCTAGATCTAAATGACCTAAATTACCAGTTAAGTAATTAAAATCACCTGCTGAATCTATAGTTAAAAACATTCCCAGAATAATAAAAATACCACTTGCAATTACAAGAATACTTGTAACAATTCTAAGTGTTTTAATTACTGGATTGCCATTTGCAGAATAAAGTGATATATCAGCACTTAAAAATCGATGTTCCCAGAAAAATACTAAAGATAGTATTACAAAAGCCAAGAATAAAACGATTGCACCGATTAATGCTATAATCATACCAACTGACAAAGTGCCATTATCTGTTAATTCACTATTTCCTAAGGCTAGCAAGAAATTAACAGGTGTAGTATATTTTGAGATGATGACAATTGGTGATAAGAGAAATATTGCTAGAGTAAATAGTGTTCCTCTCTCATCATTAATTGCAAATCCAGATGGTGAAATGGTTCCAAAAAAACTCAATAAGCTTACGATGAATATACCTGCAGCTAATGCAATTATTACTAAACCAAAAAGGTTAAAACTACCGGAGAAAAATCCAAGGCTAAGTAATAAGCCAACAATAATAGCAGCCGAACCTAAAACGCTTGAAATATTACCGATAACTAATAATGGTTTATAATTTGCATCTTCATTAAAAGACAATTATCTTTTTTCCTCCAAATTTTAATTTATTTAACAAATAAATTGTATTTTCTACTAATATTAATTTGATTATTCTTTATTAAAGATATAGTTTGTTGTTAG
>JAYEJY010000289.1:0-8320 GCA_034660795.1 Promethearchaeati archaeon
AAAATATAGTTGCTGTTTATGGAGAAATCCAAATAAATCGATAAAAAAAGAAGTCAATTTAAATCAAGCAGAAAAGGATATGCTTGCCTTAACATGTGAAAGAGCACAAATGAAAGATGGCCTAAAAGTCCTAGATCTGGGTTGTGGTTGGGGGTCATTAACAATATATTTAGCTCAAAACTATCCAAAGGCAACAATTACAGCTGTTTCAAATTCAGCTATTCAGATAGCTTTTATTGATAAAAAAGTCAAGAAATTAGGGTTAAGAAATGTAAAAACAATAAAAGCTGATGTCAAGAATTTTACTATTACTGAACAGTTTGATCGGATAATATCCATTGAAATGTTTGAACATATGAGAAATTATCAAAAATTATTTCAGAAAATACAGCAATTCCTAAAAGATAATGGGAAACTTTTCATTCATATATTTACACATAAAAATCAACCAT
The DNA here is from genome assembly GCA_034660795.1 of Promethearchaeati archaeon. Lineage (GTDB taxonomy): Archaea > Asgardarchaeota > Heimdallarchaeia > JABLTI01 > JABLTI01 > JAYEJY01. Next base: position 453 of record JAYEJY010000289.1, read on the forward strand.
ACCTCTTTGAAAAAGATGATGAAACTGATTTTATGGCTAAATACTTCTTTACAGGGGGAACGCTTCCCACTGCTGATATATTGTTTTATTTTGCTGAGAATTTTACAATTGAACATCATTGGAGAATTAATGGAAAACATTACGAAAAAACACTCAATTCTTGGTTGTGGAAAATGAAGAAAAAGAAACAACAATTACTCCCTATCATTGAAGATGTTTATGGATCGAAAAATAAAAGAAAATGGTGGGTTTATTGGAAAGTTTTCTTCATAGCAAATGCTGCAATTTTCGGTTGGAAAAAAGGGAACCACTGGTTTGTAAGTCATTATTTATTCAAGAAAAAAGAATGATAAAGACTATTCTTCTTCATCTTCTCTTCGTATTGGGAATTCATAGATACTTTCGTCTTCTTCTTCCTCTAGGGATTCCTCGATATTATTAATAGCCATATTAATAACAGAGTTCACCCACCAACTATTATTTTCTTTCTTAAATTTCTTTAAATCATCAATAATATCTATTGCTTCTTTACCCATTTTACCTAACGAAAATATTGCTTTTTTACGAACCGTTGTACTCTCATCTGTTTGGAAAACTTCAACTAAATCGGGTATTGCTTTCTTCGCTTTAGGACCAATTTCACCAAGTGCAATGGTTGCCCATTCACGTACTTTTTTAGAATCATCATTTTTCATACAATCTATTAAAACAGGCACAGCATCCTCGGCAAATTCATTTAATTTGGATAAAGATGATGCAACTTCTGCGCGAACCTTAGAATTTTCATCATTTTTCAGTACTTTAATCATTTCTGGAATAATATCTTCTGCTTTTTGTTCCTCCTCAATGTTGCCTAAATTAGAAGCAGCCTTTTTTCTTTCAGTCCAACGTTTACTTTTTAATTTATCTTTATTTTCAAACTCGGAAATTTTTATCAACTCAAATTAGTTATGTAAAATTTAGACAATGAATACTTAAAATATCAAGTTATCCTCAATAAAGTGATTAGTACAAAAAATCACTCAAGTCTTGTCTCTTTAAATATATATTCTCATGAGAGTTTTAAAATCTATTCATGTATTAAAAGGATTTTTAAATAATTATGAGTGTAGTTAATGTTTATGATATCTTATGCTCGGTTCGTTTTATGATCTCATCTTGTAAATCCTTTCCTAGATTAATGAAATAATCACTATACCCAGCAACCCGCACAATTAAATTGCGATATTTTTCAGGATGTTTTTGCGCGTCACGAAGTGTTTCTGCATTTACAACATTTAATTGTATATGATGTCCTCCTAATTTAAAATAGGCTCTTATAAGATCAGCTATTTTCTTCAAACCGCTTTCTGTTTCGAAAATTTTTGGAGTGAACTTTTGATTGAGAAGCGTCCCACCTGTTCGGACATGGTCAATTTTTGCTGCTGATTTCAATACTGCTGTCGGTCCTTTAATGTCAGCTCCTTGAACTGGGGATATACCCTCCGACAAAGGTTGATGAGCTTTTCTTCCATCCGGTGTAGCGCCTACTACACTTCCAAAGTAGACATGGACTGTTGTTGGGAGGAGATTAATACGATGAAATCCTCCCTTAGTATTTGGTCGACCATCAACAACGTTAAAATATGCTTCAAAAATGTCTTGCAGTATAGTATCTGCATACTCATTATCATTACCATATTTCGGGGTTGAATAAAGCAATTGACTCCGAAATTGTGATTGGTGTTCAAAATTATCGGCTAAAGCAGTTAATAATCCTTTAATGCTAATGGTTTCTTGGTCAAAGACATGATAGTTGATAGCCGTTAAACAATCAGTTATTGTTCCTAACCCAACACCTTGTATATAGGTTGAATTATATCTCGCGCCACCATTATTGTAATCTTTCCCTTTCTTAATACAATCATCGATTATCAAAGATAGAAACGGTGCTGGTAAATATTTTGCCTATAATTGTTCGATGATATTATTCCCCTTAATTTTAATATCAATGAAATAATTCAATTGTTTGGTAAACGCATCAAATAATTCTTCGTAAGAATCAAAAGAGGATATATCCCCGGTTTCTAGGCCAATTTTCTTCCCCGTTCTTGGATCAATACCATTATAAAGTGTGATTTCGAGAACCTTAGTGAGATTGAAATAGCCTGATAAAATATAATTTTCCTTTCCAAAAGCACCAGTCTCTACACAGCCACTACAACCCCCATTTCTCGCATCAAATACTGTTTTCCCGGTCCGTAACATTTCTTGTATAAGTTCATCAGTATTAAAAATTGATGGTTGACCAAATCCTGTTTTGATTATTTTTAAGGCACGATGAAGAAACCGGTCAGGTGTTTTTTGGCTAATTTGAACCATTGAACTAGGCTGTAAAATTCGCATCTCCTCAATAACATCTAAAATCAAATAGGATAAATCATTAACAGCATTTTCTCCTTTTTCTGTTACCCCACCGAGATTAATTAGACAGAAATCCGTGTAGGTATTACTTTCCTCAGCTGTAACACCAACCTTTGGTGGAGCTGGTTGATTATTAAACTTAACCCAGAATAATTGTAAAAGCTCTTTTGCTTCCTCTTTGGTTAATGTGCCCTTTTTGATCTCTTCTTCATAAAAAGGATATAAATGTTGATCAAGTCGTCCAGGATTGAAAGAATCCCAAGTATTGAGTTCAGTAATCACTCCCAAATGAATGAACCAATAATGTTGTAAGGCTTCCCTAAAAGTCCGAGGAGCATGTTCAGGCACATACTCACATATTTCAGCAATTTTAAATAATTCATCTTGTCTTTCAGAACTCTCCTCCTGCTCTGCTAATTCTCGAGCTTTTTCAGCATGTCTCCTAGCATAAGTGATGATTGCATCCGCAGCAATCTCCATCGCTTTAATTTCTTCTCTTTTTTCAAAAGCTTCCGGATCATTGAGGAAATCGAGTTTTTGAAGACTCTTAGTTATATCTTCTTTCAAATCAGCGAAACCTTTTTTGAAAATTTTTTTGTCTGCAACCGTATGACCTGGTGCTCGTTGTTCCATAAATTCAGTGAACACACCAGCATTATAGGCGTTTAGCCATTCCGTACTTACTTCTTTGAAAATTCTATCACGTATTGCTCTTCCTTTCCAAAAAGGGATAATTTCATTTTTAGTAAGTTCTTTTGTAGAAGAGGAAACACGAAAACTAATCTTTTCTCGTGAATCTAAAATTTCAAGATCTTTTAGTGTGTGACAACAAATTTCAGGATATGTAGGAGTAGCACAAGGTGCTGGCCCTCTTTCACCTACAATTAATTCATTATCATTTATGCAAATTTCTTTATTTTCAAGCAGATATTGAAAAGCTAATGCTCGTGCAACCGGGATAGAAACATAATCAGGTTGTCCGCTTTTGTAAAAATCAGTTATTAATTTGGCACGCTCAATGTTTAATGAAGGTGTAGCATTTAGACTTTGTTTTCGTAATTGTTTTACACGTTCCTTCATGTTTACCCCGCTGATTGTTTCTATTGTATCATATCAACATATGAGTTGTACCACTTAAATTTTTACTACATTGAAAATAATTTTTCCTTTAAGAGAAAAAAATTGAAAGTTAATAACTTATCAATTAAACTTAAGTTTGCTTGGTTTAACTTCTAAGAAAAAGAATTAAGAAAAGTCTTCAGTATTATACACTCTAGGCATTAGAATAGATAACTAATCCAAGGGATATTAATTGTTGTTTAATTTCCTCCAAATTTCTTTTTGTTGGAGGATTTATCTCTTTCATTTTATTTTTTAAGCCTAATTGTTCATACTTCTCTTCACCAATTTTATGAAATGGTAATAATTCTATGGGAGGAATGGAAGGTAAAGTAGTAAGATAATTTCCCAAGTCACGGATGTTTTTTGAAGTGGCAGTAATAGAAGGAATAATGGGAAATCGAATAAGAACATTAGCTTGTTGTTGAATAAGATATCGAAGATTCGATAAAATTCTTGTATTTGAGACACCAGTAAATTTCCGGTGATGCTCATTATCCAATACTTTAAGATCATATAGAAAAAGGTCAATCTTCGAAATAATCTGCTCAAAATGTTCTCTCGGGGCATATCCAGAAGTATCAAGAGCAATCGAATATTCTTCCCTTTGACAAGCAGTGAGAAGAGCATCTAAAAAATCAAATTGCATAAGAGGTTCCCCACCAGAAAAAGTGATACCACCACCAGATTGGTCATAAAAAATCTGGTCTTTATTAATCTCAATCATTACCTCTGAAACGCTCATTTTTCTTCCAATAACTTCAGTTCTTGGGACTGGAAGGTCAGAAGAATGAGCAGAATGAACAATAGTCTGAGGAGCTTGAGTAAAGCTTTCGGGGTTATGACACCACCAACAACGTAAAGGGCACCCTTTAAGAAAAACCGTGGTTCGAATACCCGGACCATCATGAATAGCATATTTCTTAATATCAAAAACAATGCCAACAGGTGTCATTATTTCTTTATAGAAGCTCTTCTGGGTTTAGAAAACTTTTGTTTATTTCTTCATAATTTAGGAATCCTTATTTTTTAACTCAAAGTTTTTTTAAGAAGTAATTATACAAAATTAACTATGACTTTCAGAGAAATTGAACCATCAGCTTTTGAGAAGAATGCAATAAAGTTAATTGGAAAAGATTGGATGTTAATTACAGCTGGAGAAAAAGAAAAGTATAACATGATGACCGCCTCTTGGGGTGGAATAGGACATCTCTGGCAGAAACCTGTCTGTTTTATATTTGTACGTCCCACTCGCTATACCTATCAATTCATGGAAGATAACGATTTTTTCAGTATCAACTTTTTTATTGAGAAATATCGGGACATCCTTAATTTTTGTGGTACTAAATCAGGTCGAGATGTTAATAAAATGGAAGAAACAGAGTTAACACCAATATCTGAGTTGAATACCATCTATTTTGAAGAAGCTAAACTAACTCTTCTTTGTAAAAAGGTCTATTATCATGATATTAAACCTGACAACTTTTTAGATTTATCTATTGCTGACTTATATCCTCAACAAAATTATCACAGAATGTACATTGGAGAAATTTTGAAGTGTTATATGAAAGAAAAATAGAAAAAAGAAGATAAGATAGTAAAGCTTATTTCTTTTTTCGAGTTACAAGAACAATTACTAAAATTATTATTCCTAAACCTATAACCCCACCACCAATACCGACAAGGTATTTGAATAATGGTGTGGAAATGAATTTGTAAACTTCAATAGTTATTGAACTGCTATTTTGATTGCCAACAATGTCATACGCTGCAATGGATATTTCATAGCTGCCTTCTTCTGTCATTTCTAAATCATAGGTTGTAGGATCAGTGTCCTCAATAGTGGCTTCAAGAACACCATCTACTAATAGTTGAGCGTAATCATAGGAAGTTGTTTGGTCAGTGACAGTCCATTCAATAGGGATTAAACCGGGTTTGACTCTTTTTCCATCTTCAGGTGTATTAATAGTCAATGCTGGACCTGTTTTATCAATATTTATTTGGTAGTGAGTAGCAATAGACCCTACGTTATTAGCACCGTCTTTTGCGACAATATGGAAATACCAGGTGCCATCTGTCAGTGATGTAGGCCAATTAATAGTTTGGGAGGACGTAAAAGTTCCTGTTGAAGGAGTTGGAGTAGTATAAGGATTTTGGTCAAGTATATAATAATAACCTGTAATTCCATTGACATCATATGGTGGTGTTAATTGGAAAGAAGGTTGTGAATTACCATAATAAAAAGTGGAATGAGGATGTGTCGATGAGGAGACCAATGGTTGATAAATAGTATAATCATAAGTGGTTGAAAGGAAGGGATCGCCCATTATATTCATACCGTAAAACCATTCAACATAGTAGGAAGTATAGCTATCAATCTCTTGGAACCAATTATAGAGTGCTTGCCCTAGAGTGAAATTTAAGCTTAAGGGATTATAAAAGGAAGAACCAGAAAGCATGCTACCGGATTTAGAAGAACCAATAACACCTACAGAATAATTACTTGAATAGAGATAGGTTGTTCCAAGGGAATCTGCTCCTAACCAATCAGATCCATGGCAACAGAATAAATTATAGAAGTTAAAAGTCGGTTGTTTATTATGGATTTGTAATGCTGTGACAGTCCCTTCTCCAGTACCTCCTGGTCCGAAATAATGCTGTGAAGGACTGACTCCACTATGAGCGCATAAATGGGCCCATTCATAATTTTGAATTAACCGATTATTTAACCAATCGCTAGCATTAGTATATGTTTTTGGTGTGTGAATATCATCCCGAGCGGGATAGACATTATTAAGCCAAGCCGTCCAATTATTTGCCCAAGGTTGCCAATCATCATCAATATAGGTAAGAGCACGGTCCCGTCTTTGTTTTTGGCCAGTCCTATAATCATGGGTTCTATTCAAAAGGGTAATAATATTTTGGGCATTACTGGCACCGCCCAGTGTTCGGGAAATAGCATTAATACGACCAATATAAATTTCCGGATATATATCAGCCCCACCTGTCGCATTATGATCATCATAGATGCCATCCGTTGGATTGACATCCCACCAAGTACCATCCATATCCATTAAATATAAATCACAAATGAAAGTCTCTGGGTTTGGAAAGCCGGTAGTTACTGGATGATAATACTGGGCATAGGGAAGATTACCAATAAGAACAGCACCGGAAATACTGTTATTGGTATACCAAGTTTGAAGTAAAGCACGGAGATTTTGAACAGAAGCAATAGGATTAGTATGGAAGAAAACCTTATACCCTGTATAATTCAAATCTTGCAAATATTGGTTAACAGCTACCTGTACAGAGGGGCTCATCCATAAACCAGCTTCAACGATAACACCGATATTCATGTTTTTAATACCATAATAAGGGTCTGGGGGAACGAGATTTTTTACTGCTGTAATAATTTGTTTTTGTGCCTGGTTTTCCTGCTTCATACTTGAAGTAACTATTTTATGAGAAAATTGACCGGAAAACAAAAAACTACTGGGTACTAATAATGAAATAATCAGAAGAGAATAAATAAAGGATTTCAAGGTCATCATATAATTATTCGGATATTACTATTTATACTTTTATTAATGGCTAAAGGATAAACCAAAATAGTTGGTTATAAAATAATTGAAGTCAATTTTTCAATTAAAATCAGCAATTAAGGCTACACTGGAAGGACCCGTGTGAGATGCGATAGTAGTTCCAGTTAATACTCGGCGAAGTTCTACGTTTGGCCATTTTGCTTTAATTATTTGCTCTAATTGAGTAGCGAAATCTTCAGCATTAGCATGAACAATAGCTAGTTTCTGTGGTTTATAATCATAGGAATTTATGACACTTTCAAAAACCGCCTCAAGACCAGCTTCATGATTATTAATAGTTTTATACGATTCAATTGTTCCATCTTCAGTTGTACGAACTAGCGCTTTTTTACCAAGCAGTCTAGCTAACAAATATTTAGCAATACTTATTCTCCCGCCACGATGAAGATATTTTAATGTTGGAAGATAAAGGTAAGTTTTGATGTGTTTCCGGCAAAGACGTAATTTTTCTGCTATTTCACCCGCTGACAAACCTTTCTCATGTAATTCAAAGCCTTTTTCTAAAAGAAAGACTTCAGAATATGAGGCATTCCGAGAATCTACAATGTGAATATCAATATTTGAATTCATCATTTTGAAATTTTTTGCTGCTATTCGAGCAGAATTATAGGTACCACTTAACCCTGAACTAATTGTTATGACAATAATATCTGAACAGTCTTCTTCTGCTAATTCTTTGTAAGCTTGAAGATATTGTTGGGGAGAAGGTTGCGAAGTTTTCGATGAAAAATTATTATCTTC
>JAYEJY010000290.1:0-36007 GCA_034660795.1 Promethearchaeati archaeon
ATATGCAAAGAGGACAATTATTGCTGCAAGTAATATTAAAGCGAAAAGACTAACCCAGGCAATAAAAACTTGTCTTAATGAAGAGGGGTCATCATTTAATTTTAATCGTAAGGCAAAAGTGACTACAAACATAAAGATTGGTAAAAGAAACGCTGGGAATGTACGAATATTTAATGGAATATCAGTAAACATTAGAATAATTTCAATAATTGAGATAGCCAGCCAACCCAGAATAGCATAATCCATAATTTTGATTTCTCTTGATAATTCCATCCAATCTTTGAAGACACTAGATTCTTTAATTGCTACAGATGGTTTCTTTGAGCTCATTTTTTATTCCTCACATATCAGGAATTTCTCATCTTTATAATTGCTTGTAATAATTATCTTTAAAACTTTTGTTGCTGTTTTGTTTTAACAATAATTTTCTATTATTTGAAACCTAAACTTCTCCCGCTACTAAATCACGACGATTATAAAATCTAAAAGTGATGATTCCGAAAACTACTAATGAATAAAATGAAAAAGTCGTAATAATAATTGTGTTTCGATTGATTTCTCCTAAATTATTTAATTCTGCATTTGTTTCACTTAAGATAAAATTGGCATTCATATACCCACCAATATAAGGCTCATAGAAACGTCCGCCTAAATAAAAAAGTAAACCATACCAATCACTATCACCATGTTTCGCAAAACCATACATTAAGGTTAATTCTACAGCTGTACCATTTGCTCTAAACTCAAAGACTTGATAATCATTGTTCATTATATTTAAAGAGTGAGTTTTTTCACATGTTGCGGTGTAATTCCAGAATTGTGTTGTTGCATTTACTTGAATTTCATTTGGCAAAATCCAGAGTGGCGAGGGAGAATAACCTGTAAAATTGAAAAAAGAAACCATAAACAGATTAATTATATATGTATCCATTGCATTTATCTCTAATTCTCTATTAAGTATATTTTCTGTACCATTGGCTCTTTCATCATAATAATCTAATATTGACTCTACCAAAACATGAAATGTTCCATGAATGGTTGAACTATCAACCATTTTATCATAAAAAATTGTTAAGGTACCTGATGCAGAAATCACTCCCGATGTTTTTTGAACGATATCATAGACCATTTCTTGTCCCACAAATGGAAATTGATTAGGCGTTGGATCATCAGTATTTCCGAAATTATTTTGTTGAGAATGACACGTAAGAATTATCGCAGAAAATTGAGGAAGCAGTGATAAAACAATAATACTAAGACAAGTAAAACCTATAAAATATTTCTTAAGAAATTTTGAAGTTTTTTTCATCACTTGTTCTTCCTTGTTTTCCTTAAGTGATTATTATTTATGATTTATCATATAAAGCTAAGGTAAAAAATGCTTTTATGACCAAAATTCTTTAAGACAGAATAGTATAACAAATTGTAAAGGATGAAAACTAAAATGAAACCTATCATTTCTCTCAGAAATGTCGATAAAATTTTCGGTACCTATATTTCAAGAGCAAGAGTAACTTCCTTACGAAACATTTCCCTTGATATTTATCCTGGAGAGCGGGTGTGTCTATTTGGTCCTAATGGTGCTGGAAAATCTACAATAATGAAGGTTATTTTAGGATTAGTAAAACCAAGTAATGGTGAAGTATTTGTTAAAGGCATGCGATTAAAGAGAAATAAATTACGCATTAAACAAATGATAGGTTATTTACCCTCAGAATTGAGTTTTTTTGAAGATACGGCTTGTAGAGAAACTCTTTTTCATTTTGCTATCCTTCGGGGACAATCCCGAGAACAGGCTAGAGAAGAAGTTAAGCAATTATTAGATCTGATAGGGTTAGCTAAATGGGATGATCTCCCTCCTTCTTTGATGTCCTCAGGCATGCGTCAACGATTCAGCTTAGCATTGACGTTAATAGGCGATCCTGAAATAATACTTTTTGATGAACCGGTATCCTTTATAGATGTTCAAGGAAAAATGAAAATCTATGAATTAATGGAAGATTATGTTAAAAATACCAAAAAAACAATCATAATGTGCACTCATGAAATCCAAGATGCCATGATTATGAGTGATAGGATGGTTTTTTTAGACCGCGGGGAAATTATTATGGATGGTCCAATTGCAGATATTGTAAATAAGAAATGTCGAGCAATGGAAATCATCCTTGCTGAAGACAAACCATCTGAAAAACAAATTGAAATAGCAATTGGTACAGAAGACTATGACTTTACAGGCAGAAAAATCATAATAAAAGCACCTAAAGCTTTAGATCGGAGTACTCAAATCGTAAATCGATTACGTGCTAATAATATTCCAGTGTTTTCCTATCGTCCCTATTTGGAACAAAAACGAAAGAAAAATGTTCAAGATGAACAAGAGGTGGCATCATGACATCTGAACCTCAAACACAAGAAAAGTCTAGTTCGGAGAAACCTTTACGCAGCAGAGTAAGATTTTTGCCACGAAATCCATTATTAGAATTCCGTGAACTCGGTGAACTTATTCGGTATGAATTCAAACGTATAATTTTTAGCCAAAAATTTTTCATTGCTTTATCATTAATTCTCTTACCGGCTATTTTATACCTTGATTCAATAGCAAGTCAAGTAGAAGTAATTCTCTTAGATATTGGTAAAGAAAATTTCATGAAAAGAGGTTCAGCAGGATTTGTTATTCTTGGCCAGTTTTTAATGCAAATGATTGCGATAATGTTAACTCTAGATAGTTATGGAAAAAGTGGAAATGAAAGCCTAAAACGATATTTTGCTATGCCCATTAGAAAAAGTAATGTTTTTTTTTGCACGAATGATAATCATTTGTCTTGGGACAACAATAACCGGAATATTAGCGATTCTAATTTTCACATTAATAATGTGGATTTGGACTGGTGTAGGCTTGACCTTCCTTTTGATTTTAAAATCATTTCTCTTGACTTTTTGTGGCGCATTTCTAGCAATTACGATAACCACATTCTTTATCTTATTTGCTCAATCTTTGAATATTTCCAGTTCACTTGCTATTGTTCCGACACTTTTCCTCTTTTATATTCTCCCCTTCGTTGTCTATTTTACTGCACAATTTAATTATGTAAATGCTTCATTACAAGAATTAACTTTTATGAGACAATTAGCAGTCATGACTGACTTTTTGATACAACCACCAGATGGTTTACAAGAAATTTTAAATCAAAGTGCTATGAAAAAAGCATGGGCTATTACAATGGGAACAAGCGGTGGAAGTGAGTTAATAGCTTTCATATTCTTTATACAAATTGAAAAATAAAAAAATAGAAAAAAAGGAAAGGAAATAATTTCCTTATATTTTTGGTTTTATGAAATTTGTTTCCATTAGTTTCTTGGTAAGATCACGAGAGTACTTAATGCGTTCTTCTGCTTTCTTGTACAATTCGTCTTCTTCCATTTCTTTACGAGCAATACCTTGCTCTATAGCTTTCATACCAACTCGTGTTGCTTCTAATGGATAGAGTTCCCATTCGTCCATATTTGGAATAATATAGTCTTCTTTCAAGCCTTTCTTTTCAGCGATTTCAGCTAGTGCTTTTGCTGCTGCAATACACATTTCATCGGTGATTGTTTTAGCTTGGACATCTAAAGCACCACGGAAGATACCTGGGAATCCTAGACTATTATTTACTTGATTTGGGAAATCACTTCTACCTGTCCCGACAATTCGAGCACCGGCTTCTTTAGCATCCCATGGCCAAATCTCTGGTAATGGATTAGCACAAGCATAGACAATAGCATCGTCAGCCATTTTTTCAATCCATTTTTTCTTAATGGTACCAGGTTCTGATTTAGAAGCTGCAATAATAATATCTGCACCCTTTGTTGCATTACCGAAATCACCAGTAACACCTTCACCATTGGTTTTCTGCGCTAAATCGTATTTGAAGGGATCCTTATTTTCAAGTTTTTTAATATCCGGTCGATCTTTATAGAGGACTCCAGTGGAATCACACATTATAATATTCTTAGGATCAGCGCCTGCAGCAATTAGCATGTAAGCTGTTCGAGTGTTTGCAGAGCCCACACCAAGCATCGCAATTTTTGCTGTATCAAGTTCTTTTCCAACACATTTCAAACCGCCGAAAACACCGGCTAAGATTACAGCTGCGGTTCCTTGAGCATCATCATGCCAAACTGGTATGTCCATTTCTTCTCGTAAGGTTTCGAGGACAGTGTAACATTTTGGCTTAGAAATATCTTCTAAATTAATGCCTCCGAAAGATGGTTGGAGGAGTTTGACTGTTTCAATAATTTCATCTGCGTCTTTAGTATCAAGACAGATTGGCATTGCATCTACGCCACCAAGATATTTGAATAAAAGGCTTTTACCTTCCATAACAGGCATAGCTGCTTCCGGACCAATATCCCCTAAACCTAAAACACGAGTGCCATCAGAGACAACAGCAACAGTATTTGCTTTATTTGTGTGTTTGAAAACTTCTTCTTTATTTTTGGCAATTGCTCTACAAGGTTCAGCAACACCTGGAGTATACCAAATGCCAAAAGCATCGAAATCCCAAATGGAACATTTAGGAACAGTTTGAATTTTCCCCTGATAATAAGGATGAAGTTTCATTGCCTCTTTAGCAGGTTTTTTTGCTTTCGCGAGTAATTCTTCTTTAGTAAGTTTCTCTTTCGTCATAGTGCCACTTCTTACTATTAAGTATCTTTAAGAATAATATACTAGGTATATAAATTATTTTAAGCTTTTTCTGTTAATTTTACTTCGTGGCTAGTAAAAAATCTAAGTTATTTTTTTGCTATATCAAAAAAAGAGAAATACTTAAAATTAGCCTTATAGTCAAAAACTACTTAACCAGCAACATAATTGTTGTCGAGGTAGCCTAGCCTGGTTACGGATGACTCTGCTAGGGTATGCGCCAGAATGGGCGCCTGACTCATAATCAAATCAAAAAATCAATAGGGCCAGATTTGAGGAGTCATCAGGAGGTCGCGGGATCAAAGCCCGCCCTCGACACCAATCTTATATCCTTTTTTTGAATTTTATATGGTAGCAAATTATGATTAGTATTAAAAAAGAAAAAAAGAAGTAAAGATAAGGTTACTTCTTTTCATTTTCTAAAAATGGACAGGTATATTCTTGGGGAGGATAAAATCTTTCCTTGATGCTTCTTGCTGAAACCCATCGAATTAAATTAAGATAGCTGCCCGCTTTGTCATTAGTTCCGCTTTTTCGTGAACCTCCAAAAGGCTGTTGATTAACAACTGCACCTGTTGGTTTTACATTAATATAGAAATTACCCGCAGCATGGCGTAAAATTTTTGATGCAATGGAAATTGCTTTTCTGTCTTCAGCGAAAATTGATCCAGTAAGGGCATATTTAGTACTTTTATCCACCAAGTGTAATGTCTCAATAAATTTATTATCTTCATATAAGTAAATTGAGAGGACAGGACCAAATATCTCTTCGACCATAGTTTTAAAATCAGGTTTCTTTGCTAAAATTACGGTGGGATCTATAAAATAGCCTTTACTATCATCAGCATTTCCCCCAATAATAACATCAGCTTCATTAGATTCTTTTGAATAATCAATATATTCAGTTATTGACTCAAACGCTTTTTTATCTATGATTGCATTTACATAATTTGAGAAATCATCTGGTTCACCTATTTTTATTCCCTCAATATCATCTTCCAGACATTTTTTGATTTGAGGCCAAAGTGATTTAGGTGCATAAATTCTGGAAGCTGCAGAACATTTTTGTCCTTGGTATTCGAAAGCCCCTCGAGTTAAACTTGCTAAAACGCCACTGAGATCTGCTGATTTATGAATGAATATGAAATCCTTCCCACCTGTTTCTCCCACAAGGCGAGGATATTGATTATATTTATGGATGTTTTCGCCAACCACTTTCCACATGTATTCAAATGTCCTGGTACTTCCGGTAAAATGTATTCCCCCAAGGTCCGGATGTTTTAGAACATGTTTTCCTACAACAGAACCATGTCCTGGTAAAAAGTTAATTACGCCTTTTGGTAATCCTGCTCTAATAAATAATTTCATTAATTTATAAGCTACATACAAAACACTTGTTGCTGGTTTCCAAACAACTACATTACCCATGAGTGCTGGCGCAGTGGGAAGATTCCCCATAATTGATACAAAATTGAAAGGCGTTACAGCAAAAACAAAGCCATCTAATGGTCTATACTCTAATCTATTAAATGCCGTATGAGGACTATATGGTTGATTATTATAGATCTGATACATATAATAGGTATTAAATCGTAAAAAGTCAATTAATTCACACGCACTATCAATTTCAGCTTGATGGGGATTTTTACTTAGATTAAGTATCGTTGCTGCATTAATTTTCATTCTATAGGGGTCTGCTAGTAATTCAGCCATTTTCAGAAAAATTGCTGCTCGTTCATCCCAATTATATTTTATCCAATCCTTTTTAGTTTCTAATGCGTTTTCAATTGCTTGTTTAATCTGTTTTTCTTGGGCTAATGAAGCTTTTCCAAGAATTAACTCATGATCATGTGGTGCGGTTATATTGATTTGTTCATCTGTATAAATCTCCTCACCGCCTATGATTAATGGTATTTCAATGGGATCTGCTTTCTTAATTTTTTCCAATTCTTCCTTCAATGCTTTTCTTTCCCATGAACCAGGGGCATAATCATGAGTGGGTTCATTTTTCGGTTCCTCAATTTTGAATCGTCCAAAAGACAAAATATTTTCACCTAAATAGTTTTTGTAGTAACATTTTCTCTGGAACCTTTTATTAACTCTGAATTATAATCTAAAGAAAAAAGATAGGAAAAAGCTCAGTTTCTATCTTTTGTTAAAAAAGTGTGTCTCAGAGTAACTATGATCTGTCCTTATTGGGTGTGTGCCAAACAGTACTCCCAACTCATCTTGTCGGATATCGTCATAGACACAAGATAGCGTACATACCCTTTCACTCAAAAAACTTTCTTTAGAAGTGATTTTTCTTTTTCAATTCAATGGAAAAACTATTTTCTTAACTTTATTCAGTAAGCCATTTTATTTTATTATCACAACAACTTATTAAATATGAATTAAATTAAAATATTATGAGGAAACAGTGAGGAATCGAAATGCCAAAGAAATTGGAATCTCAAGCGAAAGCGAAAATGCAAATCTCAGAAGTCATGACATCAACTGTTCATACGATTTATCCACAGAAAACGGTTAAAGAAGCCGCAGAATTAATGAAAAAGCTACACATCGGATGCATTATTATCGAGCCAAAAAAGGATGAAAAAACGCCTTTAGGAATTGTTACCGAAAGAGATATTGTGACCCGTGTTGTTGCTGAAGGGAAGGACCCGGCTAAAATTCCGGTTGTAGATATTGCAACAAAACCTGTTGTAACAGCTCCTCCCTCCATGGAAATTTCGGAAGCAATGTATATGTTATCAAAACTTCATATACGACGACTTGTTATTATGGAAGAAAATGAAATAATAGGTATAGCAACTGACAGAGATCTATTACGTGTTGCTCCAAGTTTATTAGAAATTGCATTAGAATTTGAACATGTTAACAAAGGCCCAAATTATGAAGCATTCCCCAATTTTGAGGAATATCTACATGAAGAAGAGGAAGACGAAGGAATGAATTTAACCGTTGGTTATTACTGTTCGGAATGTGGGGAACAATTTAAGGGAGAACCCGCTGGCGAGATAAATGGCGAACCTCTCTGCCCAGCTTGTAAAAACATAATTGATACTCAATAAGTTATAGTAAGGCATAAAAAGAGACGGTTACAATTGAGTGTTGAAGCACAAATTTATTTGGAAAAAAATCTAAATACAAATCAGATTGAATTTTTTTGGAGGAATAAATCTTATGAAAGTATCAGAAGTTATGAATACTGAATATGAAACGATCGATAAAGATCAAATGTTATCAGACGCTATTGAATTGTTGAGGAAAAGTAAGAAATTATCTCGATTAATCGTTACTGAGGATGATGAACCTGTTGGCGTATTAACTTTTCGAGATGTAGCTGATAGATTAGGAACTCCAACAACAGGTCGTCGTAGTTCTAAGAGCTTACGTGTCTCAAGTACCATGTCATATCCGCTCAAAACAATCCCCCCTAATACCTCAATTAAAGAAGCAGCTCAAAAAATGATTGAAAATAAAATTAGTAGTTTACTTGTTATGGAAAAAGGGAAATTGAAAGGATTAGTAAGCAAATTTGATATAATTAGTTATTACAAACATCGGAAAGATGTAACCGTTGCATCCCTTATGACAAAAGAGCCCTATGTTATAACTCCGAGTGAACGGGTCATTTCAGCAAGAAAAATTATGATGGACAATGATTATAGCACTTTACCGGTAGTTAATGATGAAAGTGTACCTATAGGAATCGTTGATGATGAAACACTTGCAGATGCTTTAGCAAGCTTTCGTGACAATGTTCCTAAAAAATACCAAAAAAATAAACTAAAACAATTTTATGTTGGTCAAGTAATGCGAAAAGATCCGCCTCAATTAGAAGAAATTGCTCCCTTGCAAGATTTGATCAAACTCTTAAAGGAAACTCACCATAAAGCAGTCTTTATTGTAAATGATGCTAATGTTATTTCGGGAATTGTTTCGGTCACTGATATAACGAATGCCATAGCAAAAGAATAATAATCTATCTATGGGAAAGGTCTTGTTTAGATCTTTCTGCTATTCACTTTCATATGTGTTGAATTATGACAGTAGATGTAAGTATTGTTAACGGAAAAATATTTTACAAAGGGGAGTTACGCCAAGGCGGATTAGCTATAGAGGGTGAAAAAATTTGCAAAATAGGAAAGGAACCTGTCCTTCCTAAAGCATCGAAAAAACTAGATGCAAAAGGAGGTTTAATTCTTCCAGGATTTATTGATTTACATGTCCATTTACGTGATTTCAAACAACAATACAAAGAAACACTAGAAACCGGAACTCGAGCTGCGCTAAATGGTGGGGTTACTACAGTTTTAGATATGCCTAATAATATTCCTCCTACAAATTCCGCTGAAAGAATAATTTTGAAAAAAAAGCGAATAGAAAACAAAGCGGGTAGTAATGTTGGTTTTTATGCCCTCTTGCCTCATGATGGTAAAGAAATAACAAAATTGGTTCGAGAAGGTATTTTTGGATTTAAGACATATCCAGCATCTCCATTATATTATCCCAAAAACAAGGCATTACTAAAACAACTTCTAAAAAAAATAGCCCCAACGAATCTTCCCTTATTGGTTCATCCTGATAATCCTCAAGCAGATGAGCTTGAAGAACGATTATATGAAAATGAGAATAAATCAGCTATTGAGATTTTTCTGGATGCTCATAATAAAATTGATGAAGCAAAAGCGATTAGAGATTATTGTCTTTTAAGCCAGGAACTTGATTTTAAACTACATATTGTTCATGTAACTACAAAAGAGTCCATTGAAGTACTTGAAAAATTTAAGAAACAAAATTCTATCACTAGTGAAGTTTGTCCACACCATTTGCTTTTGAATAAAAAAGATTTGAAAAAAATGGGTTCTGAAGCAAAATGTTTGCCACCTTTACGAACAAAAGAAGACCAATATGTACTCTGGAAAGCTATTAGAAATGACCTTATTTCAATTATTGCTACGGATCACGCCCCACATAGCTTTAAAGAGAAACATACCTCTTTTCGGGAAGCGTCTGCAGGTATACATGGCTTAGAAACACTTCTGCCATTAATGATAACTTCTGTTTTAGATGGGCATGTGTCACTTGAAACTTTAGTTAAAAAAGTTGCTATAAAACCCGCAGAAATTGCAAGGATTCCTAGAAGAGGAGATCTACAAGAAGGCTATTTCGCTGATGTAGTAGTGATACAAAAAAAGAAGACAACTATCAAAGCAGATAATTTTGCATCAAAAGCTAAATGGTCGCCTTTTGATGGCTTCCCTATTAAGGCAATTCCTCATGCTGTTTTTGTGAATGGAACGCTAGTCAAAGAAGAAGGGTATCTATTATCTAAAACCAATATGGGTAAAATACTTGAACCACAATACTAATGCTAAAAATGGAAGAACATGTCTTACGGGTGTTACAATATGGCACCATAGTTTTACTTAGTAACATGAGGAGAGGATAGCATATAAATCAAAAAAAATCAATCCAATTCTTGTTTGTAGTAGATCAAATGTATCGTAAATTAGCTCACTGGTTACGGATGTTAGGTTATAATACTATTTACGAAAAAAATATGTCAGATGATGATCTGCTAACTATAGCAAAAGAAGAGGATAGAATACTTATAACTAGGGATGAATTACTTCTAGCAACTGCAAGGAAAAAGGGAATTGAAGCATATCTCATTAAAGGAACAACAATTGAGAAGCGCTTACAAAATCTCGCTAAAAAAATCCCGATAACGCTGGAACTGCCGAAAAAACATCTTCCAAGATGCACAATTTGTAATAGTGAAATTCAACCAATTGATAAAGAGCTCATTAGTAATACTATACCAGAGGGAACCAAAAAACATTATGATATATTTTGGCAATGCACTAATCCTACTTGTAAAAAAATATACTGGAAAGGTTCACATTGGGAAAAAATGAAAAAAACGTTAAAAAAATCCCGAGAAGCACTATAAGAGTCCAAATAATTAAACCAAAAAACATTAAGAAGAGAGATTAGGTAATATTGTTAGAGATAAAATTTAAGGCGCGTAAGTTTTATGAGTGAGTCCTTTTCAATTGATGACGGTAAATTTCTTATTTCTTTAGCAAGAAAAACTATCCTCGAATACCTTTCCATTAAAAAAATCCCAGAGCCACCTGAGAATACTCCGGAAAAGTTAAAACAAGAAACTGGTGTTTTTGTTACCCTTAATAAGATTCAAAATAATGGAGAAAAGGCATTACGAGGGTGTATAGGATATGCTACTCCTGTTTTTCCCCTCGTTCAAGCCGTAATACAAGCTGCAAAAAGTGCTGCTTGTAATGATCCACGATTTCCGGCAGTATCATTAGAAGAAATGGAAGATATTGTCGTTGAAGTGACAATCTTAACTCCACCAGAACAAATTGATGTAAAAAATCCAGAGGACTACTTAAAAGAAATCGAAATTGGAAGAGATGGATTAATAATTAAAAAAGGGAGTTGGAATGGTTTGCTTTTACCACAAGTGCCATTAGAATGGAATTGGGATACAGAAGAATTTTTGGACCATACTTGTAATAAAGCTGGTCTTCCAGGCGGATGTTGGAAAGATCCCAAAACAGAAGTTTATAAATTTTCAGGAGTTATTTATCAAGAAGAAAAACCTGAAGGAAAGGTAATAGAAGGGGAATATTAACAAGCATTTGAGAGGGTGATTTTTTCTCTGCCGTTAACAAATAATTGAAATATTCAAAAAATCTAGATGATAATAGTTTAAATAGAGTATTTCACATGGGGTTTCAAGTAATTTGGAGGATAAGAATGATACAGATTATAAAGAAGTAGCAAAATATGTATTATATCACCAAATGTTTAAAGAACCAAATATTATTCGCAATCGAAGAAACAATCTTTTTATTACCGTGAAAAATAGCGGAAAAATAATGCATAAAACACTAGACCTTTTATTGAAATATCTTGGTTTATGGAAAAAGGGAAAAGAAAGAAAATTTATCCGGAAATTATCACATGAATTTAATGTAGATTCTAGAAAAGTATTAAAAAAATATCAGAAGCGATTAAACTATCTTTCACCAGAACAAATGCTTAATAAAATCGCTAAAATAAGTTTAATCTATTGTGACATAATTAAGGAATTTATTTTACCAATAAAAGATGCTCTTTTGGAAAGTTTATATACAGAAGTTAAAACAAAATGCAAAAAAGAAAACTTTAGAAAAAAATCAATAATTTGTCATTATCCATAGATGCTAAGTTCAATATTCTCTTAAATTTTGAAATTTTAAAAGGATATGCTACCCTTCATAATGAAAAAATAAAGATAACTCACTATGCTGATTTTTATAATGAAGTTTTAGAAGAAGTAAAATCTTGCTCTGAATAATTAATGAGTTTATTAATTATTTAAATAACTCATTTCATAGTTTTTTAGATTATATATCATATATTCTCTTAGACTTTGTTTTCTAAATTGGAGGCTTTTTATAATCTTAGAGTATAATATATAACTGGAGAGAAACAACCTATTTTTTTGTTATTTCTCTCCTAATATCCCATAAACCTCTCTCCCCATTAAATAACTCCCTTTTCCTGTGACGGGGGCTTAGTGCCCTCGTCCAGATTGATTCTTTCATGAGAAATTTAGAATTCTATTAAATCCTTTATGGGTAGAAAAATATTCTAACTTTTATAAGAAGAATTAATAATAAAAGAGGTTTCAAAATACCTTCTGCCTTATGATATTTTGACATTTTTGATAATGGTAAATTAAAATAAAGAAAGAAAAGAAGAACAGAGATTTTATTCTTCTTCATTATTTTGATTTAATTCAATTTTTTTTGCGATTTCTTCGATAGCCTTTGTATGTTCTCTGTCATTTTCTATTAGTAAGCGAATGATTTTTTTAATAGTCCATGGCTCTTCTGGAAAATCTGTGTCGATAGCATTTTTGAAAACTTTACAGTCCATTTTTGGATATTTTGCTTTGAGAATTGCTATTGCTCCTTGGCGTATTCGCAAGCATCTTTCTAATATTGCTAATGATTCCAATTCTTCTTTAGTCATATTTATTGCTTCTAATAATTGTTGTTCCGTTTCAATGCCAAATCGGGTTATTAAGAAAAATTCATTCTGGTAAAGAGCTTTCAAATGTTCATTGATACTTTGTTTTTCCGGAATTATTTCTTTATCCTGTAATTCTTTATCGATGGGAAAAATTATACGTGCTAGTTCATCAGGTAGAATTTTTAAAAGTTCCATTAGGAAAGTAAAGGTATTTTCTTCAAAAGGCTCTTGATCACTTTTAAAAAGACTATATACTCCATTTTCTTGTCCTAATGTTTGTATGCCTGTTTTTTCTTCAATGATTGTTAATTCATTTATCCCTTTTAGAATTTCTATGGCTAGTTCTTTGAAACCATTTTTTGGTATTTCTTTACTAGCTAACCATTTACTGTATTCTTTGGCATCTTTTAGAATTAAATCAAGTGCTTCAGTTCTTGTTTTTGCTTTCGCAAAACAGCCCAATAATTCCACACCATGGGCATAGAAGATTTCTTTACCTTGTTCAAGATTTATTTTTAGTTCTGCCACTTTTCAACGACCGATTTTCTTTAAGTTTTTTATTATTTTATTGTAAAACTTACATAAAAGCTCTTGGGAACATGAGTTTTACCCTTTTTCTCAAACTTTTCTTCAATTTTAATAACATTTTATCTATTTTTTACATTGTTCCTCTAATTCATCTTCATTGTCTCGTTCAACCCAAGAAAATTTTCTTTCCAAAGCTTTAGTATAATAATTACGCCAATCATAGTCTACTTCTTGTCCCCATTCATAATAGACTCGAGGATCTATGTATGATTTTAAGCTAGTATTAAGATTCCATGTTTTTGTTTGTTTAGCCATTCGTTCTTTTGCTTTTACTTTTTCCATGTTAAGATTTGCTTTGTAAAGACGCTCTTTTGCTCTCCCTAATATTTCACGTGCTTTTTTTAATTGTCTTTTCGCGGTATCAATTCTTTTATTTGCTGTTTCCACTCGTTTTTTCTTTCTTTTTACACGCTTTTTTGCACGTTCAATTTCTTTTTCTAAGTTTTCTTTTTCCTCTTCATTTGTTTCTTTTTCATAAGCAGTTTTTAATTCCTTTAATTCCTTCTTTTCTTTTTTTAACACTTGCATTCTTTCTTTCTTCATTTCTTTTCGTTCTGCAAGTTTTTGTTTAACTTCTTCTAACCGATCAATTCTTTTTTGTTTATAAGCAACAGCTTTATCAATACGTTCTTGCGCTCGGTCTCTTCTATCTTTAAATCGTTCTAATCTATCATCCCAATTTTTCGGTTCCTGTTTAACATGATTACAAATGATTGCTGCCTCTCTATTAGCTAGAGTTGCTGCTTCTTTTTTTAAGAAATCGGGATCATCTTTATCAACATCATCATTCTCGAGATATTCTTTAACTGCTTGGGTAGCATGGAAAGTTCGGAACATCTTCGCTGTTAATCCTTCCATCTTTTCTCCCAAAAAATCGTTGACGTGTTTGCTTCCGATGTTGTTAAATATTTGCGGTTTTTCTGTTCCTCTTTTTTCCGCTTCTTTCATTAATTCTTTTAAAACTGATAAAACAGGTTTTGGCAATGTTGCCTCTTTATTCCATTCTACATAATCTTTTCCTCTAAAATTAAACCGCACTTTTTCGCCATTTATGGTCACATGTTCAGGTCGAAGGGTAGTTGCCCCGACGGTGTCTGCTTCATCATCATCTTTTTCATCTCCAACCCTTAGATTAAGTCTATCAATAATATAACAAGCTGTTGCTATTTTTTGTATTTCTTTATCATCACTTTTTATTCCCTTCATTATCTCTTTTCGTATTCTTGATAGATGATCTGCGATGCGATTTGCTTCATCGAATTTTTCTCGTTCCCGATCTTGTTTAATTGGCGTATTATCAGATAACCAGACATATTTTATTTTACCGGAAAGCTTATCTTTCCATTTTGCCACCCATAAACAATCCGGTTCCCACACAATATCTTTCCAATTTCCTTCTGGTATCGGGGCATCTGGACTAAGGTTTAAAATAACATCTTCTATTGACGGTCCTTCCTTCCATTTTCCTCGTAGCGGATGTTTTCCTCGTCCCATAAATATGCTACTAGGTTCAGCAGTATAATTTTGAATTTCTGCTTTTTTACCATTTAAGAGAGCGGTTCCGTAATATTCCTTCTTTTTCTCTCTTTCTTCCTTCCTTTGTTCACGGGCTTTCTTCTTCTCTTCTTTGGTCATTTGTTCTTTTTTCTTTCTCTCAGCTTCCACAAAATCCATAACTGGGGAGAAATCAACATCTTCATCTGTTAGAGAGTCATACCCTAAAGCTTCCGCAAAATCTTCGAAAAAATTCTCACAGAAAACTTCATCCTCGACATATTGGGTCGATAGTTTTTTCACCCATGCAATAGCCATTTGTTCCTGTTTAGGAGTAAGTTTGACTTTTTCACCTTTAATGTAAATGTGTAATTCGTGATACGGAGTTTCAACAAAATTGATGCCATTGTGATGTAACTTTTTTATATGCGCCAAAACTTGTACCTCATCTCAAAAATTAGGCATTTAATTTTAAAATGTAATGGAATATCCAATTTATAATTTTGATTTTTTTTTAAATAATTAAATTAGACCTATCTTACTTCGCATACTTCAAATTGTCCGTTTATATCTTCACAAACTTTTTCTAGCCTTCGTAATGAATAGGGGTATTTTTTTTCAAAAGCCGGATCTAAACATTTCAAAGGTCGGAATTGTTGAATATAATAACGTTTAGCACCCTTTATCATCCCTGCAATTATAGGGAGATCCTCTTCAGGATTAACTATCGTAGGTGCAACAGTTGTTCTAAACTCATGATTAATTCCTGAATTAATAATAAGAGAAATGGTTTGTTTAATCTTCTTTAGAGGTGGTTTAACACCTGTTGCCTTGGGATATTTTTCTGGAATAGCCTTAACATCCATTGCAATATAATCTAATAATTCTTCATCAAAGAGTTTTTTCACAACATCAGGATGACTACCATTAGTATCAATTTTTGTTACCAAGCCCATATCTTTCAATATTCCTAAAAATTTAGGGAGACCGGTACTCATTGTTGGTTCTCCACCTGTAATGGAAACACCATCTAACCATTTTGTTTCTCTACGAATATCAATTTCTGCTAAGACTTCATTAACATCATAACTATCCACTTTATCTGTTTTCTCTGTAAAAACTAAATCGGGATTATGACAATAGGGGCATCGAAAATTACAACCCCCAAGAAAAATTGAATCAACCAATTTTCCAGGCCATTCAATCATGGAGCTTTGTTGATATCCTTTTATTTCTAATTCTACCATATATTTTTCCTTCATAATATTAATCTTATTTTGTTGTACCATTGAGAGCTTTTTTGAGATCTATTATACTTGGTACATCTCCTCTCCATGCTTTTTTAATCTCATTCTGCTTATCAGCTACCAGTATCGAAGGTGTTGAAAGCACATCATAAAAGACAGCTTCTGTTAAACCTTCTTCTTCATCTAAATCATACCATTCAACGGTTGCTCCTTCTTCTTCTAATTGTTTCCCTAATTTCTTCGCAGTTGGGCAATTGGGGCAACCATCTTGAGTAAATATCATTAATTTCATTTCTTGTGAACCTCTTTTGTTAGATTTTTTATCATTATCTTAATTTAACAAAGATGAAAGGATGAAGGTGGGAAAGCTTATTACAGAGTGGGAAAAGATTTTCTTTCTAATCTCCACTCCAATAATTTCCTTCCTGCCTTCTTTTTAATTCTGCTTTTTTCGATTTATTCCAATTATCGATTTTTGAAAAATATCCCACAACTCGACTCATGCCATAAACATTATGGCTGCCACAATATGGGCATGTAGGAGTATCATCAAAATCGCTTACTGATGATTCTTCTGCAAGTTCATCAGATGGTTTTATTTCGGTTACTTTTGCTACTTTTTTTTCTATATCTACTTGTTCCATTTTTGGTTTTTACCTCTTTATTATGTTCACCTAGTTGTTTGAGATGTTCTACTCAGCTGTAGTGGCTTTTGAAGGGCTAGTAGATCGACCATAGCCTCTACTTACTCGACCACAATCACGACAAATCGTAAATTCTGGTGAAAAAACGATTTGAGCACTTTGGGTATGATCCCATGTTTTTTTCACAATATTTAATATCGATTCAGTGGATGGTTTATGTTCTCCTAAGAATATGTGAGTGATAGACCCACTTTCAATCAATGTATTGAATTTACCTTGTTTAGTAATCCGGTCAACAATATCAATAGGTGCATCTGCTGCGAAGTGGGCACTATTGGTATAATAAATTGAACCATCTTCTATGTCGCCTTTTACATAATGAACTGAATCGGGATATTCTTGAAGATCTGTTCGGGCTAATTTGTAAGGGGCGCTTTCCCCTGGTGTTTCTTCTAAAGTAATATGAAGGCTGTGTTTCTTTTGGAGCTGTTTTGCCTTTAAATTCATAGATGCGATAATTCGCAAACCAAGTTTATAGGCTTCCTCACTGTCATGCAGTTGTTCATCAATGAGATATTGAACACATTCATTCAATCCAATAATTCCTATTATATAGGTTGCTTTCTCAAGATCAACATATGGCCGTCCGTCTGCTGCTTCCATACCTATTTGCCAGAGTGTGCCATTTTCTTCTGACATAAGTTTATAGGCAAAAGCTTTCTTCTGGAGGTGGGCTTGCATGGCAATATCCATTGATTGTCTAATTTGCTCAATAGCTTCTTTGATATTGCCTTTACCTGCTCTGTAAGCTGCTTGGGGAAGATTAATGCTTACATTTTGAAAACCACAATATCTCATACTTTCCGGATGTTCTAGCATATAGGTGTCTGTTATATTGGTTCGTAAGCGACAGCACATTGATAGGTTTACTTCATCACGATCGAATACAAAATATGTTGACCCATTTTCTGAAGCAAGACGACAAGCCAATTCTAATAATTCGCGTTGCTTAGGGTCTTCAAATGATTCTTCAGTGACATGGAGATCGCATTTCGGAAATGGAAATACTTTGCCTTGGGCATCGCCTTCCATCCAAACTTCCATGAGCGCTTTAGCAAACAGTTGTGCCTCTTCCTCATAATCGGCATAAGTTTTGCCAGTATATTTTCCACCAGGCCCAATAGCTGGTATATCTCGTAGATAGGAGGGTATTCCGAGGTGAATATTAAAATCTACGAAAAGGGCTTGCCCACCTCGAGAGAAAGCATTCTGACTACCCGAAAAGATCAAGCGTTGGGCTTCTTGCTTAATTTCTTCATACGGTACGCCTACAAAATAGGGAGCGTAGAAGATATTGAGATAAGCTAATCCAAGAGCACCAGCATAATACGCTTGCATGGAAGCAAGAAAGGTGTTCAAATGACCTGTAAGTGTGGCAGCATGCTTAGCTGGTTTTGAAATAGTTGAAAGATTAAGTAAGTCTAAACCGTATTTCTTGATGTATTCAAGACTATGGGCAGAACAATAAACACGAACAGGGAATCCTAAGTCATGTAAATAGATTCGCCCTTTTCGATGAGCATTGGCTACTTCTTCATCGAAAATTTCTTGTAATGCGAATTTCTTTAGGATAGATTCAGCAATAGCCAAATTAACTGCTTCTGGATTATTTGCTACAACGTTACTATTTTCATTGCTTTTTGATAATATTAATTGTTTCAGGTCATATACAGGCATACCTAGGGATTTCTGTTGGGTCAGTTTCTTATCATATCCCCGAACAAATAATTCGTTATCAACAAGGCTTCGAATTAAATCAACAGAAATCACATCAATTCCTGAAGCAAAAACCTTGCGTTCAACTTCCGCTGCAATTGCTTCCGCATCAATTTTAGGTAAATCAGCTTCCCGCATTAGTGCTTTGGTTATTTTACTTTTGTCCCAATCCATGATTTCTTCTTGAGTGTCTCCAGAAACCATAAGTAGTAATTCGGTGGAATCTTGTTGTTTTACATCTACTTCTTTTACAACACGAAGTTTATCGAGTTCTCGTTCAAAGGATGCTAAATCAGTGAAACGTCTATAAACAGATGCAAATCTAATATAAGCTACTTCATCCAATTCTTTGAGTTTCTCCATAACAAGTTCGCCTATAATTGAAGCTTCAATTTCGATTTCATCCATTTGTCGAAGTTCGCTTTCGATTTCATCAACCATTTCATCAATTTCTTCAAGGCTAACAGGTCGTTTTTCGCATGCCTTAATAATGCCTTTTTTAACTTTCTCTCTGTCAAAGGGTTCTCGACGTTTATCTTTCTTAACAATCGTTAGTTTTACATCTTCCACTCGTTCATAAGTAGTGAATCTTTTGTGACATTGTAAGCATTCTCGGCGGCGGCGATTAACTTTCATATCATGTGAGTCACGTGTATCGATTACTCGAGTATTAGGTGATTGACAATAGGGACATTTCATTTTTCTGTTCACCAGATTATATGGATCTAGGGTTTTATGCACCACTAGCGGGATTTCTACCCAAATTGTTATGTCACAGAGTCATCAAACAGCAATCATTTTGGGAGTATATAAATGGGAAAAGCCCTTTTAAATATACCACTCCTCGTGGTTTGATGTGCCCCCGTACACAACATATTGTGGGTAAATATTACATAAATCCTTTTGAGTATTTAAAACTATTGGAGAAAAAAAAAGTGATAAGATAAAAAAAATTGTTAAATAAACCGATGATTTTTGAAAAAAATAAGAAAGAAAACTAAAGAACAGTCACCGATTTAGCAAGATTACGCGGTTTATCCGGATTATTCCCACGAAGAACGGATAGGTGATAGGAAATTAATTGCAGAATTGGGATCTGTAATATCGGTTCATGTAAAGATGGAGGAATGGGTAAATAATAATCAAATTCTGGGATTTCCTCCGAAGCAATCCCAATTATTATACCACCACGCGCCTTGATTTGCATGATATTATTGATCATATCCTCTTTCGTGTCATCACTCGGCACAAGCGCAATGCAAGGAACACCAGGCTCAATTAACGCTAAGGTATGATGTTTCAATTCGCCACCGGCTAAAGCATCAGCATGAATGTAACTGATCTCTTTAATTTTGAGCTCCCCTTCCATAGCAACCGGATAAGAGGCACCCCGACCGATAAGATATAAATCATTTTTATTCAAGGTCGTCTTAGCTAGTTCCTTGATTTTTTCAGATAATTGTAAGGTTTCAGGCATTTTAGCAACAATTTGACGAAGTGTCTTTTTTCCTTCTGTAAACTTTCCTATGAGGCCATAAGCAAGAAGCACTAAAATCAGAACCTGGGCAATAAAAGCTTTTGTTGAAGCGACAGCAATCTCAGGACCAGCATTTAACGTTAGACTTTGTAATGATTCACGCATAATGGTGCTTCCCATAACATTCACAAGAGAAATGACTTTTGCTCCTTTTTCTTTCGCCAATTTAATGCCTTCTAAAACATCTGCTGTTTCACCACTTTGACTTACAGCAATCAACACTGTTTTATCATCTATGAGATTTTGATAGGTTTTAAATTCGGAGCCTAAAATCGGTGAGATATTTTGTCCAGCAATTTTTGCAAAACAAATCGAGGCAAAATAACAGGCATGATAAGAAGTGCCGGAACCGATCAGAAAAGCTTTTTTACTTTTCTTAATTGTTGCTAGAAATGATTCAAGTTTTTCTGCATGTTGTTCTAGGGCATGTTTTCCTACTTCTTCAGCTTCAAAAATCTCCTTAAGCATAAAATGAGGAAATCCAGCTTTAGAAGCTTGTTCAGCATCCCAAGTTATCGTCATTGTATTAGGTTTGATCTTTTCTAATGTTTGAACGTTATAAATTTGATAGGTGTTATTTAGAACCGCTAATTGATGATTTTCCAAAATAATTGCTTGCTTGGTTTTATCTAAAAAAGATGTTATATCAGAAGAAGCATAAAATTCGTTTTTACCAATACCGATTATTAAGGGAGAATCTTTCCTAAAAGCAATTATTTCCTTAGTGTCCCTAAGAAGCAATAAGAAAGTATACGCACCTTGGGCTTCTTCCGTTAATTCTTTAATTGCCGGTAAAAGTTCATCGCGGGATTTCCCTTGCATTTTTTCCTCTATAAGATGGACAAGTACTTCGGTATCCGTTTCAGATTGAAAAGTATGCCCTTTTTTTATTAACTCATTTTTCAGTTCAACATAATTTTCCAAAATACCATTGTGAACTAATGCATATTTACCATCGCATGAAACAAAGGGATGAGCATTCTGATCTGTGACGCCACCATGTGTTGCCCATCGTGTATGAGCAATTCCAATAGTTCCGTCTAATTTATTGAATTGTTTCGCTTGTGAGACTTCTAAGATAGTGCCAGCACCTTTTCGTATATTGATAGTTTGATGTTGACCGCTTAGACAGGCTATCCCACAGGAATCATAGCCTCTGTATTCTAATTTTTTCAGAGCTTCTAAGAGTAACGGCGCTGCCTTTTTTTTACCGACATAGCCAATTATGCCACACATTCATTTTACCTCTTTTTTGTATTGCTTTTCAAATTCTATCATTTACTAAATAAAAAGAATACTAAAATTACCGTATAACCTTTACAAATATTTTTATAATGGTTCGAGTCTTTTAGGGATGATATTTGAAGAGGCATTATAATTAATTTTATAATGGTTGTCTCTAAAAAAATGGAAATAGTATACTAACAAGAACACAAAGAAATAGTTAAAAGAGTGTCAGCTAGCATGGACAAAAAGCTACTAATTCAAGATGCAAATAATTATTTCACAAAAGACCTTCGCTTACTTAATGATCCCTCTGAATTAAAACCTTTACTCCATCCACTACGGTGGAAAATCTTGAAAATGCTGCATCAACAACCAACATTTCCAGCAGCACTTGCAAGAAAACTCGGAGTACATGAACAGAAAATCTATTATCATATCAAGCAATTAAAAAATAAAGATTTCATAACAGTCATCCGAGAAGATGATATACGGGGAGCTAAAGCTAAAATTTATGGAACAACAAATAAAGCATTTGGCGTTGATTTAGATCCTGCCAAAAAAGGGCAGAAACTCATTGTCAAAGAAACCCAACCCACTTCATTCTTGAAAGATTTTTTTGCTGAATTTATCAATGATGGAAAATTTAATGGATTAATTGTTGTTGGCTCACCTGATCCTCATGGTCCCCATAAAACTTGGGCAAGGGATGGCCATTACGCAATTTATTTAGCAATGCTCTTAGGTCAATTTGTACAACCTTCAAACGATTTATATGTAAAATTGGATGTGGAAGTTCGAGCAGCAAAAAATCTTAACAAAAATCTCCTTTTAATAGGCGGTCCAGCAGTAAATTTAGTCACCAAAGATATCAATGCAAAGATGCCATCACCAACTTTTGATAATCATATCCAAGGGATAGCCCCACAAGCACAATTTGGACGAGGAATAACATCAAAAAAAGAAGGGAAATTCTATTCACAACATAATGTTGGCATTATTTTCAAACAACAAAATCCCTTTAATCCCCAAAAAACAATAATTGGTTTTGCCGGGCAAGGACGCCGTGGAACAAAAGCTACAATTCTTGCGATAATTAATCATTGGCAAGAAATATTGAAAAGTTATGAAACCGTTCCCTTCAGAAAAATAATAGAAGGATACGATTTAGATGGGGATGGGAAAGTAGACTCTATAGAAATAATTGAATAAGAAAAAAAGGAATAAAAAACACACCAGATAAATTATTCATCTGCTGTATTCTTTTCTTTATCTTTTTGCTTTTGTGGTTTAGTTTGTTCGCTTGCTTTTTTTGATTTCTCAATAATTTTATCGAGTTTTTCTCGTTCTTCATCAGATAATTGATCGATTTGTTGTTGTGATTGTTCCATGAAATGTCTGATAAACATACCTTGGAGAGGTATAAGTGCAAGAGTGGTAGTGGTGCGTTCTTCATAATCACGAACAGCAGTATCTCGTATTTCTTGTAATTTCTCTTTCGTCATTTTCCCCTTACCAATACCCGGACAGCTTTTATCAGAGACGTAGAATTTTTCACCATTATATGCCAATGGAAACGTTTTACAATTAACCGGGAGGGTGAAATAAATATTGCACATCTTATTTTCGTCATCATAAAATGGACAATCGCCTATACCATTTTCATCGGCATCTTTCATTCTGATAAAAGGAACAAGAGCAATTTTAGAAATTTCATCTTGATCACTAACACTATCAAGATACAGATGTGGCAGAATAATCGACATAAAGCTACCTTGTTGAGTCCATCGGGCTAAATCATCGACTGTTACAGGTATAGGACCACGATTAGTACAACATTCACCACAACGGGTACATTCGAATTTGAATTTCTTTGATTTTTGCGTACTTTTTTCAGTTGAAGCTGCTTTTTCATCAACTTGTTTTTGTGATTCAGTTGTAGGGTTTCTCTTTGAAGACACATTACTCACCTGTAAATTAATCGAAAAATAATTATTGTATTTACCACTTCAATTTATACCTTCACACAAAAAACTTCCGATGAAACTGGAAAAAAGAGTTTCCTGAATTTTACGTAAAAAAAGATGATAAAAAGACATTACAACAAAAATGCTTTTAATAGAGTTTTATAGGAAAAACATTTGAAGAAACATTATTAAAAGAGTAGAAAGAGCGCTTTCATAGCAAATGGAGGACAAACTTATCACAAAAAATGAACAATCACTTATGGAGAAGATACAAGATGTCTCACTACGCCGAGGAATTGCTTTTCCCACAGCAGAAATACACGGGGGAATAGCTGGCGCTTATGATTTTGGACCAATAGGGACATTAATGCAACAAAATTTGTTGAAATTTTGGCGAGACTATTTTATAAAATTAGAAGGACATTACGAAATAACAGGTTCATTAATTCTACCGGAACGAGTTTTTGAAGCATCAGGACATTTAGAGAAATTTTGTGACCCCTTAGTGCAATGTAAAAAATGTAAAGGAATGTTTAGGGCAGATAAAATTATCGAAAAAGCATTAGAGAAAAATGCAGATGGATTAAGTTTACAAGAATTAGATGAGATAATTAGCGAAAATGAACTTAACTGCCCCTTCTGTGAAGGAGACTTCATGAAAGCACGAGAATTCAACCTGATGTTACGAACCCATGTAGGACCTTTTGAAGAGAATGTTGCATACATGCGTCCAGAAACAGCCCAAAATATCTTCACCGGCTTTAAGAGAATAGCCCATGTGATGAGAGCAAAACTACCATTTGGAATAGCACAAGTAGGAAAAGTCTATCGAAATGAGATATCCCCAAGACAATTTTTGGTACGTGTCAGAGAATTCACACAAATGGAATTAGAGGTCTTTTATGCAAAAGACCAATTAGACAAACCACCCCATTTTGAAGAACTAGCCGATGAAGTTTTACCAATATTAACCAGAGAACAACAAGCTAAAAACGAAACAGAAGCAATGGAAGTAACGGTAAGAGAAGCGGTAGAGAAAGAAATAGTGCCAAATGCAGCAATGGCTTACTATATGGCAAAAGAAAAAATACTCTTCGAGGCAGTCGGAATCGCAAAAGAAATGATACGCTTTAGACATATGTTACCAGAAGAGACGCCATTCTATAGCGGGGGAAATTACGACTTGGAAGTAAAATTATCAATAGGTTGGACAGAAGTAGTCGGAAATGCCTTCAGGCAACAACATGATCTGAAAACACATCAAAAAGCCAGCAACACAAAAATGAAGATACAACATGAACAAGGATCAGTGATACCGTACGTCGTAGAACCATCAATAGGTATAGAACGAGTCATCTATTGCGTGTTAGAGAGCTGCTATAGAGAAACAGAGGACAGAGACTGGACATGGTTCCAATTCCCAGCAACAATAGCACCAATAAGTGTGAAAGTTTATCCTCTGATGAAAAAAGATGGTCTAGCAGAAAAAGCACACGAAGTATACCTACAATTATTAGACGAAGGATTCGAAGTAGACTATGACGAAAGTGGAAAAATAGGAAAAAGATACGCTCGAGCAGATGAAATAGGAACACTCTACTGTATAACAATAGACTATGACACATTGAAAGATGACACAGTAACAATAAGAGACAGAGATACCATGGAACAAATACGAGTGGAAATACAAGAACTAGGAGATATACTCATACTACTACTAACAGAAGAATACTCCTTTGAAGAAATGGAAGAGGCGCTAAAAATAGAAGAATAAAAGGAAAAAAGCTGGGCTAAAGAAACCAGCTATCAATATTTTTATAGCTAGAAAACAAAGGGAGAAAGGAAATAAAAAAGAGGAGAAAAAAATTAACGAGCCTTCAATTTCTTAATAATAGGTGGTCGAACTTTCAAAAGAATACGATGACCACAATCTGGGCATTTGGAACCCGGCATTAATTTAAGATCTTCCGGAGAAATAACTTTACCACAGCGGTGACAAACATATTTTGTCATTTTACAAATAACCTCAAGGAAGAAACCTTAAGTTACACTATATAATTTTATTTATAAGTATTCTAATAAAGCTGAACACTCATAAAAAAACAGTTGAGAGAAAAAAATCGGAAAAAAAAAGGTGGAAAAAAAAAGGTGGAAAAAAAACAAATGAAAATAGTAGTATTATTCGCACATCCAAACGAAAATAGCTATGGAGCAGCACTGAAAAAAGCATTCATACAAGGAGCACAAAAAGCAAACCACGAAATAAAACAACAAGCGTTATACCAGGAAGCGTTTAACCCGGTAATGTCAAAAAAAGAATTATTAGGGAAGAAAAGACCATCAGCTGATCCGCAAGTGAGACAATACCAAGAAGAACTCCTGTGGGGAGACATAGTGGTAATAATACATCCAGCATGGTGGTACGGAGCACCAGCAATACTAAAAGGATATCTGGACAGGGTGCTGGA
Source organism: Promethearchaeati archaeon (assembly GCA_034660795.1). Classification (GTDB taxonomy): domain Archaea; phylum Asgardarchaeota; class Heimdallarchaeia; order JABLTI01; family JABLTI01; genus JAYEJY01. The sequence goes on from JAYEJY010000290.1 coordinate 25,688, forward strand.
AAAAGGAAAACTCTATGAATACAAAAAGGAAAAAGCAGTAGGAAAAATAGAGAATACAAGAGGAGTACTAATACAAACATTCGATTGTAAAGAAGAAGATGAAAAGGAAAAATTCAACTATGTAACAGCAAGAGGGATAATAGCAGGATTCAAATACTGCGGCATAAAAAAATGGCTCTACAAACCATACTTCAGGATAATGAACACAACAAAAAAACAAAGAGAAAAATGGTTAAAAGAAATAGAAACAGTGGGAGAAGAAATAGAAGAGAAAATAAAAAAACCAAACTGGAAAAAATACAAAAAATAACAAAGGAGGGAAGAAAAAAAACAATGCCAACAAAAAAATTTGAGAAAAAATATGAGGAAATAAAAAAAGACAATACCCACGGAGCAGGATATTTAGTGGAGAAAACTCTACAGGCATTAAAAGAAGAAAATGAACGAAAAAAGCTAACAAAAAAAGAATGGGAAAAACTATTGGGAAAATTCGAAAAAATACACCAGGGAATAACAGCATTACAAACAATAATAACGAAAATAAAAAAAGAAACAGAGCAACAAAAAGAAGTAACTAAAAAAACAATAAAAGAAAGCATAGAAAAAGCGGAGAAAGAAATAAGAAAAAAAAAGAAAAAAACAATAGAAAAAACAGCAGAGGAAATAAGCAAACAGAAAAAAATAATGACACTGTCAGCAAGCACAACAATCTATAAAGCACTAGAAAAAATACCGGAAAAAGAACGAGAAAACATAACAATATACATGCTAGAATCAAGACCAATGTTCGAGGGAAAAACACAAGCAGAAAAAATAGCGGGATTAGGATACAAAACAAGACTAATAGCAGACGCAGCAATGGGATACTTTGCAAACGAAGTACATGCAATGATAGTAGGAGCAGATACACTATATACCGACGGAGCAATAGTAAACAAAATAGGATCATTGCCATTAGCGTTAGTAGCAAAATATTACGAAAAACCATACATAGTAGCAACAACAACACTAAAAGAAAAAGAAAAAACAGAGAAAAAACCAAGAAAAGAAATAAGGGAAAAACCTCCGGAAGAAATACTAAAAGAAACAAAAAAAGACCAATTAGAAGCAAGAAACATCTATTTCGACTATATACCAAAAGAATTAATTACCAAAATAATAACAGAGAAAAAACGATAAGACAACAAAGATTTCTAGGAAATGAACAACAACAAAATAGAAAATCTATGCGATTCCGAAAACCCTTCAAAGAACAATACCCGTTAAACCCTGAAATGAATAAATCCCCAGAATAAAAAGGAGATAATAATTTATAAATATTCTTAAAAAAAATTAGTGATTATAATAAATGAGAAAAATAATTCAATCTTAAGTAAAAAAATAATGAAGCTAAACCTTATAAACGAAAAACGAAAGAAATCTGTTAGAAGTAAAAGATAGCGTGGTGGGGAAGCTAGGTTGTTCCCACTGGGCTCATAACCCAGTGATCAGTGGTTCAAGATATACAAGTTGTGGCTTGTATATGAATAAATCCACTCCACGCTACCATTTTTCTTTACTTATGTTTCTTTTAACTGATGACCTTTTTTTCTGTTTTTTCTGTTACTCTTTTTTCTCCATTCTTTATCCCTTTTTTTTCGGTGTTTTTATAGAGGTGTTTCGTACTAGTATTGTTGGTGTTATGAGTGTTGGTTACGGTTTTTGTGTTGGAAGAGGCAAGAGTCTCCTCAGGTGGTGATGGCTAATGGATGAAGATTGGCAATTCTTTGACGTTGTTTATTTTCACGATGATGAGGAGCATATGGTAACAGGCACAATCTATAATGGGAAACTCTCTCGGCGGTTATGAGGCGATTGATTTAACTCCGCTCAAGAATTTCCCGCAGCTCAAGGAGTTGGACCTTTCCTTTGGTTCTCTTTCTTCTCTTGACCTCACACCCCTCACCCACTGCCCTAATCTTGAGGTCTTGAATTTATACAATAACTGGTTCCGGCGCATTGATCTTCCCCCCTTAGCGCCCTGTTCTTCTCTTAAGCGTTTCACCCTTGACGATGCCATTCTCCTTTTCTGGTCTTCCGACCGCTCTTTTCAGGAGTCGAAAAAATCCAGTATTCTTAATCGTTACCAATCCAGGATACAAAAAAAGGAAGAACACTAAAAACAACTTTTTGGATATAAACAGCTAATATAACGGAAAGTTGTGGGTATACGCTAAAGCCCTTATTATTTCTAACATCTAGCTATACTCCATTGACTTTTTCTTCTTACAAGGTCAGTATGTTTACGGTCTATCTGTTTGTCTGGTCCTATTTTAGCCTTGATTGATTTGTCAGCTCTCCGTGCTTCTCCTCACCTAGATATTCTCTACCTTTTTGGACTGCTTCTCATATATGTGTTAAAGAGTTAACCTTAAAAAACGCTATTAGCAATTACTCCTTGAGAAGGATGACGAAGTTCTTCTTTTTTATCCTTCTCAAAACCTCTCTCCCCCTATATAAACTCCCTTTTCCCGTGATGGGGGCGGCAAGCCCTCATCCGGTTAATTCTCAAATACCTCTACCAGTAACTGGTATTATTCTGGATAGTTTTTTTTTATTTTCTGAAAAAATTTGTTGTTTTTTAACCCTTCTTTTTCCCGGAATCCTTCGGAGTTTTGGTCTTTTTGTTTTCTTTTTTCTCTAAGCTCTTTTTTTGATAAAAAAGAAAACGGTGTTTATTGGATTTGTTAATTGACATTTATTTACTACCTTTAGTTGCTCGTTTCTTTAGTAGAATTATTGTTATTGGAACACCTATTAATAGTACTAAACCAACACCGCCGATGATGCTATATCTCACCACAAGGTCGCTGCAAATATTTCCTTGAAAGTTGTTTCCTTGGCAATTTTCCTCATTTATACAGCCTTCATTATTAAACATCAGTTTGTTCTCTGTTATCGTATTATTATCGCTACTACTAAGATGTATGCCATATCCTCCATTTCTTTTGATAACATTTTGTGATATTTCATTTTCTGTGCTATTATAGAGGAACATCCCGGTTTCTTTACAAGAAGTGATCTGGTTATTTGTTATTGTACTATTTGTACAGCCAGTTAAGGATACACCTTTTGTTTCACTAGTTATGACATTATTCTCTCTTATTTCTGCATAGGTACAATTCATCGCTAAAATTCCCTCTTCTTGAGTATCTTCTATTGTGTTCCCTACTACCACACTCCCGTTTCCGTCAGATACCAGTATTCCTCTTTCTCCAAGTTCTCTTAATTGGTTATCTGTTATATTGTATCCTGCGCCACTTGTTATAATTCCTGTTCCTTCATTTTGTGCTAAGTTATTTTCAAGGATGGTGTTATCGTGGCTATGGTCCGATAAAATTCCGATATATAAATGGTTATGGATGGTGTTATTTAGTATATAGGAATAATTAGTTTGTGCAAAATGAACTCCTCTATAATTCCTTTGGATATTGTTTTCTATGACTATGCCAAAATTACAGCTTAATATGTTTACCCCTGTTCCCCGGGCTCCGATGTCATATGTTTTATTAGCATCGTTTTTATAGATGTCATTTTGAAAAATGATGATACCATCAGTTCTTTCTACAAATATGCCATTTTGGCTATTATTGTAAATACTGTTTCTAGTTATGAGAATGTTTTCCCCGTTTTGCACGCAAATCCCAAATCGATTATTGAACGAACAAGTATTATTCAATATTACTCCATTACTTGCATCAACAATTTTTATTCCTGCATCTGCCCATGATGTATTAGCATTATAGACATGACAATTCTGTATCACAAACGAAGCAGCTGAATTTTCAATTAAAATTCCGCTTCCAGTTGATGAATTTGTGGCATCGATTTCATGATTTGCTATTAAGTAGGGATTATTTTCTGTTCCTTCGCCGGTACATAATCCCTGGAGTTTAGCTTCCGACCAGTTACTTCCTGTAATGTATATTTGAGATAGGAGGGTATTTGCTTTTCCTCTCTTTGTTTTCTTTTCTATTCCTTTCCTTTCTAAGACTTCTCCCTCGATTACACTATTAGTGCTTGTTCTAACTAGTAATATTATGATCACCAATATGCTCAATGACACCAGATTTTTCTTTTGGGAAATCATACCTTAAGTTAATCGTTTCGTAAATTTTTAATGTTTCGTGGAAATATGATTTCTAAGACCCTTTTCTTTAAACATATTCTGTTTTTTTATTCTCACCGAATCATTTTAAAACAATTTTTATCTATTAGCTTCTTGAATCTACAATTATGTTGAAATTATTATTGATTTTTAAGTTGATGATCTATGACTAAAGATAGACACACTCCTTTATATGATTGGCATAAAAAGCATGGCAGTATGGCTTCTTTTGGTGGCTGGTCTTTACCAATGCATTTCTCCACTATTAAGGAAGAACATTTAGCTGTGCGTAATAATGCCGGGATTTTTGATGTAAGCCACATGGGTCGTTTCCGATTTACAGGGAAAGACACCTTTCCGATATTGAACGAGTTATTACCACGTAATCTTATGAAACTTGCTGACGGTCGTTGTGGGTATAGTTATCTCCTCAACAATGAAGGCGGAATGATTGATGATGGCGTTACCATGCGGAAAAGCTCTGAACATGCAATTTATGTTTGTAATGCGGGTCCTCGTCTCAAATGTTGGAATTGGATGGTTGGGTATATAGACGAACAAAAACAGAAGCGAAAGGATTTAGATATTGCTTATTATGATTTCACTCTTGAGTCTTCTATGTTTGCTCTTCAGGGTCCCAAGGCTCATGATATTATGAAAGAAATGACTGATGTTGAAATTCCTCGTGGCTGGGGCTTTTTTGAACCTGAATTAGCAGGCTTACCTGTTATCGCTTCTGGTACGGGTTATACCGGTGAAAAGGGTTTTGAAATTACGCTTATTGCCACTAAAGATGATATAGCTGACAAGGCGACAAAATTATGGAAGGCTATTCTTGATGTTGGGGAGCAATATGATTTGCTTCCTTGTGGTCTTGGTGCTCGTGATACTCTTCGTTTAGAAGCAGGTCTTCCGTTATCTGGGCAAGATTTCACTGAAAAAACAGATCCTTTCGAGATGGGTCTTGGTCTTGAACCAATTTTTATCGATATGCATAAGGATTTCTTTATTGGTCAAGAAGCCTTATTGGAAAAATATCCTTCTGAAAATAAAGATGGTAAACGGACATTAAAAGAATTAACTCGCAAACGCGTTGGAATTGAACTTCAAGATCGTGGTATACCTCGTCATGGATATGCAATTCAGAAAGATGGTGAAAAAATTAGCGAAATCTCAAGTGGTACACTATCACCCTTAACTGGTAAGGGTATTGCTATGGCCCTCTTACCTATTGAGTATACTGATGTGGGAACAGATATTTCTGTGGTGATTCGTGGTAAAAATGTTCCTGCAAAAGTTGTTAATTATCCCTTTTTCGATATTGATAAATATGGTCGAAATCGTAAAGAGTAGTTTCTTTTCCTCCTTTTTGGAGGATTATTTCTTTTCTTTTTGTAAGAGATTTTCAATCATTGATTCTAATTCTTCTTCTTCTTTCGCTTTCAGTTCTGCAATTTGCTTTTGTGTTAATGCTTTGAATTCGTTAAGTCGTTCTTTTGATAATAGCATTTTTGGTTTTTCTTTTCTAAGTTTTTTCAGCATATCTTTTAATGAATGTTGTACTGCTTCCTTTTGTTTTTTCTTCATTTTTTCGATTTCTTTTTTCTGATCTTCTGTTTCTTTCTTCAGATTCTTAATTTTCCCTTCTAAGTAAAACACTTGATTTATTGATTGCTCTATCAAGGCTCGTAAGTCAAAGAGAATGAATTTGGACATTAATTCATTGATCGGTTTTTCTATGGAATCATTTTCTACATCTTCTAGTAAACCACTAAAAACTTCCTTTAATGATGGTTCTTCCTCATGTAATTGGTTCTTTAATTCATTTAAATCAAAGCTTTGTGGTGGTTGGGCTTGTCGTGCTGCAATTTCTTCTGCTGAATCAAGCTCTAATCCCATTTCCAATTTCTCCATTTCAAGATCAATAATATCTTTCCCTTCTTGTTTGAGTTTTTCATCCAATTGACTCATTTTTTCTAACCAAAGCATTTTGCCATCTAATAATACAAGTCTTTTCTTGACTTCTTCCATAGTTAATTTTGATAATTCTTTGAGAAAAAGGTTCATTTCATCAAAGAGTAAATTGTATACATTTGCTTTAATAAGGTCTTGTTCTTCGCTCTCTTTTTCCATTGATTTTTCACTTTTCTGTTTTTTCTTATCTTTTCTCAACCAACTGAATAACCCCTTTCTCTTTGGTTTAGGGTCTGGTGAAGAATCATCAGGTAGGTTTTCGTTTGTTTTTGCTGACTGCTTTTTTTTCTTCTTCCCCATAAGAAATCACATGTTTTTTTCACTCTTTGCTACGTAATTGAGTATAAGTAAAAATAACCTTAAATACTTACTGAAAACTTAATGTATATTTAGAAGAAGTTTTTTAAATGGCAGAATGATTTAAAAAATGTTAAAAATCATCGAATCACTAGCAGTTATCTTTAAAAACAACAGGAGATGCTTGGATGGTTATATATCAAGTTGATGCATTTACTGAAACACCTTACCATGGAAACCCAACCGTTGTCATCTTAGATGGGCAAAAGTATGATGAAGAAACAAAATTAGCTATCGCAAAAGAGATGAACCTTGCAATAACTACCTTTGTATTAGACTCTACGAAAGCGGATTATAAACTGGCTTTCTTCACACCAAAAAAAGAAATCGATTTTAGTGGGCATGCAATTATTGCTGTTTTTTGGTTACTTGCTAAATTGGGTAAAATCAAATCAGAGGAAAACCCGACAAAAAAAACAGTTGAAACCAATAAAGGGATAGTACCCGTTGAATTGCAATGGAAAAATGAAGCCATAGAAAAAGTATTATTCCAACCTTTTGAACTAGATATCAAAGAAGTTTCCATTGATAAAAAAACTCTTGCAGATATTCTCGGCATTCGACAAGATAAGATAGAAAATAATGATAAATTACCCTTAGTTATTGCTTCTGTTGGAGTTCCGAAATTACTCGTTCTTATCTCCAGTAAAGAGATGACTGATGCATTGGTCCCTAATTTTGATAAATTACTTCGTTTTTGTTTTAAGTTAAAGGTATCAGGCGTTCATCTTTATACTTTTGATACTTATCTAGAAGGATCCACTTGTTATTCTCGGCAATTTCAACCCCTTTTAGGTGTTAATGAGACGCCTGTTTCTGGACTGGGGAATGCTGCCTTAGCTGCTTTTTTAGTTAAGAAAGGTTTTGCCCAACCTGGTAGAATTCTTCTCGAGCAAGGAGAATCTCTCTTTAGAGCAGGTTTAGTTGAAGTGTATATCCAAGAGAAGAAAAAAGAGGAGAAAATGAGTATTAAAGTCGCTGGTAAGGCTGTTATTGTTTTCAAGATTAGTTTAGAAAAGGAAATAAGTTAATGATTTACTCGTTCTATTCTAGTACCTTTTAAAAATAATGGAACATGAAAACATTTAAGAATCATTACCGGCGTGAATATCGATAAGACGTGATGTTGAACAATAAGAAACTTGTTCAAGATAGCTGAGATGCTGTCTGTTCCTAATTCAGTCACTTTTATCGAAGGATAGCCAAATCCGTTGGTAGATAAAGGGATGGAGCTGCGATAGGAAACATCAGACTTAAACTGGTGATTATTTATGGCAAGAATGCATTCTAGAAGACGCGGAAAATCGGGTTCAACGAGACCCCCTCATGCAACTATTCCTGAGTGGGTAACCCAATCAAAAGAAGAAATTGAAGAAAAGATAGTCGATCTAGCAAAACAAGGCTTATCTTCTGCTCAAATAGGAGCAGTTTTACGTGATACTTATGGTATCCCCTCAGTAAAGCTTTGTTATAAGGAAAAAATTTCTGAAATAATGAAAAAACATGATGTTTATCCTGAATTTCCAGAGGATTTCCGAAATTTAGTTTCCAAAGCTTTAGCTCTCCGGAGACATTTAGATGCTCATCCTAAGGATAAGCATTCAAGATATGGTCTCCAAAAAATTGAATCTAAGATTAGACGGCTGCAAAAATATTATAAGAATAAAGGGTTAATACCTGAATCCTTTAAATATGATCCTAAAGCTGCAGCGTCGATAGTTCGATAATTTATTTTTCTCATTTTTCTCATAAAAAGCGGTTTTTTTACCGTTTTTTTACTCTTTTTATACAAAAATATATTTTTATAGCTTTATCAAATTCTTACCAAACAGACTAATAAGTTAGTTAGATTACCGTACTTGGTGTTGTGATTGTCCGAGCAAAAAACCTCTCAGAAACAAGATTTCAAAAAGCTACAAAATACCCTTAAAAGAGCGGCTTCTTTGATTAAAAATACCAATGATATGATTTTATGTATTAGTCATATTGATGCTGATGGGTTAACCTCTGCTGGTATTATTGGTCGTGCTTTACATCGAGAAGGGAAACGCTATCATATTCGTAGTGTTCGGCAATTAGAATTACCAATTATTAGTGAATTAGCGACCATGCATAACTATGAGACGATTATTTTTACTGATTTAGGTGCAGGACAACTAGATGGGATAAATGAATACCTTAGTGACAGGAAAATAATCATACTGGATCATCACCCGCCAATTACGGAACCCGCATCTGATTCGATTATCAATATTACACCTTTTGATTATGGTTATGATGGTGCTTGTCAAATAAGTGGCTCGGGGATGGCTTATTTTTTTGCTAAGACATTGAATCCTGCTAACCACGATTCTGCTGCTATTGCAATTGTTGGTGCGTTAGCTGACAGGCAGGATAAAGGGCCTAAAAGTTCCCTTGTTGGCTTAAATCGGGAAATTGTCGAAGAAGGAAAAAAACAAGGCATCATTGAAGAAAAACTTGATATCCGGTTATTTGGTAGTGAAACACGCCCTATACATAAATCATTAGAATATACTACAGATCCCTTTATCCCCGGATTGTCTGGAAACGGTGATATGTGTAATCGTTTCTTACGTGATACAGGTATTCCTCAACAACGAGGTGATGAATGGCGGACAATTCAAGATTTATCACAGGGAGAACGGCAAAAACTAGTCCAAGAACTCATCACATTCGGTTTATCACGGGGGATGTCCGTGGAAGATTCACAAAATATTCTTGGGTACGTTTATAGATTGCAACAAGAAAAAGCTGGAACTTTATTACGGGATGCTCGAGAATTTGGTTCATTATTAAACTCTTGTGGACGATTAGGGGCAACTGGAATTGCAATAGGAATTTGTATGGGCGAACGTAGATTCTTGTATGAAGAGGCTCAAGAGATATTAGCTGAATATCGGAAAAAGATTTCTGAATTCCTAGGGCTTGTTACCCTTGATAGTGAACATTTACAAGAACTTCCTAATATCCTTGTATTTGATGCCAAAGACCTTATTGATGATACAATGATAGGCACGATAATCTCCATTGCTATTTCAGCTCAACCATTCATCGATAAGAATAAACCTATGGTTGGCTTAGCACAGTCTGATGATGGCACAGTTAAGATTAGTTGCCGTGGTACACCTCAACTCGTTACTCAAGGCTTAAGTTTTGGGGATGCATTACGTGTTGCTGTCGAAAAACTAGGTCCTAAAGCAGAAGGTGGTGGGCATGATATCGCTGCCGGAGCAAGAATACCTCAAGGTACAGAGGATATCTTCATTGAAAGTTTAAACATGGCGATTGAAGAGCAATTAATGGGAGAAAAATAATGCCTAAAAAACGTATCAAGAGGCTTGAACAATGACTAAACAACCGTTTACAAATGCGAAATTACAAGTTGTTCTTCCCTATGACAATAAGAAAGTTGCACAAAGTATTTTCCAAGCCACACAACCGGAAAATCAAGAAATACCAGAAAACATTGCCATTAAAGCAGAGCTACGAGAGAATATCATCTATATTTCTATAGAAACAACAGAAGAATTTTGTGATGTAATTACTACAATAGAGGATTATTTAGAAAAAATAGATTTAGCGCAAAAAACTATTGAAAATTTACCATAAAATTACGCATTATGGTTTTTTTCTCCGTTTAAACAGAAAATCTTTTAAGACCTTTTCATTTCCTTCGCTACTAGAGGGAAAAAGATAGAATACTTTATATACATCTTTCTTTCCTAGCAAAATCCAAGAGTTTAAAAACCTACATTGTCGCGAAAATTGTATAGGAGTATAAAAAATGAGTCGATCCCCTAAAGGAAGAAAAAAACGAGATA